>JAKAJN010000088.1 GCA_021813725.1 bacterium
ACGAAGCGGTGGGGTGTCACCGTCACGCCCGACGCGCTTGTGGCGGCGCTCCGACGGGGACGGCAGCGGGGCGAGGTGGCCCCGATGGTGCCGGTGGTGGTCCCGGGGCAGGTGCCGGAGGTGGCAGCTGTTCCGGCCCCGGCAGCTGCGCCGGAGCCCGACCCGCTGGCCGAGGCGTACCAGCAGCACGAGGAGCGAGTCGAACGCCGCTCGGAGAAGAAGCAGATTGCCGCGCTCCTCGAGGAGAACACCCGCCTCAAGGCCGAGGCCGCCGAGCTGCGCGCGTTCCGGTCGAAGGCCCCGGAAATCCTCGTCTACGACAAGGCGAAGGAGCACCGGGCCGATGCCATCGCCTGCGCCATCGCCTCCGACTGGCACGTCGAGGAGACGGTGGACAAGGCCAGCGTCCACGGGCTGAACGAATACAACCTCGAAATCGCCAAGTCCCGCGCCGAGCACTTCTTCCGCAACCTGCTCCGGCTGACGGACATGATGGCGCGCGACTCCCAAATCACGACCATCTACATCGCCATGCTCGGGGACTTCTTCTCGGGCTGGATTCACGAGGAACTGCTCGCAGCGTGCTCGCTCGCCCCTGGTGACGCGGCCCGGTTCTGCAAGGGCTTGTGGGTGTCGGGCATCGACTTCCTGCTTCGCGAGTCGTCCTACGTCATCGATGCCGACGCCATCCCCGGCAACCACGGGCGCATGACGAAGCAGGTCCACTTCAGCGACCCGACCGGGACCAGCCTCGAAACGGTCATGTACGAGAGCATCGCAGACCGCTACTGGAACAACCCGCGCGTCCGCATCAACGTGAGCTCGCAGGCGATGGTCTACCGCCGCATGTTCGAGCGGTTCGTCATCCGCCTGTGCCACGGCTACGAGATGAAGTTCGGCGGCGGCGTCGGCGGCATCACGATCCCCGTCCGCAAGGCCATCGCCCAGTGGAACAACGGCGTGCGCGCGGACCTGACGGCGTTCGGCCACTTCCACCAGAAGCACGACGGCGGGGACTTCCTCTGCAACTCCTCGCTCATCGGCTACAACCTGTACGCCCAGAACATCAAGGCTGGGTTCGAGGAGCCGACGCAGACCTTCTGGCTCACGGTGGCGCGGAACGGGGGCCAGAAGTCGCTCACCGCGCCCATCTGGCTCGACGACGCGCACCGGGCCGGGAAGGAGCAGGCCGCGTGACCCTCGACTTCCGCCGCGCAACCGGGCTCGTCTGCCTCGTCGCCCTCGCGGTGCTCGTGCTGTGGGACGTGTTCGCCGCGGGCTCGGGACAGGACGGGGCGACCATCTCCGAGGTGGTACGCGGGTTCGGGTACGCGCACCCCATCGTCGTGTTCGCGGCCGGGGTCGTGGTCGGGCACTGGTTTTGGGGAGTGCAGCTGCCGCACGAGACGTGAACGCAGAATCGTCAAGCGCCGCTTGACGTTCCTGTCGTTCCGGGCCGAATCGCCAACCTCGGCGCGGCTTGCGTCATGCGTGCGGAGGATTGCCCCGGTGGCGTGCCATCGGGTCGCCCGGCTCCGAGGTGGGGCCGGGCGCTTCAACTTCCGCGGAGTTCCTGCGGGTTTCGTAGCCGCGAAAAGTTCCGTGTTCCGGAAAGTGGAACGGCGTTCGACTTTCTCGGAAGACGAAATCAGGACTGCGGCAGGGCGCAGGCGGGGCGCTTGCCGCGGGGACTGCTGCACCATTCGATGCAGCACGCCTCCGAGACGCGACCCGGAACGGCGCAGACAGTCGGACGGCCCGTTTCCGCATCTACGGGGCCGCGACAGTAGGTCTGCGGCGGGCGCTGCTCGGGCGGCGGCGGGTCTTTCGGCAGCCCGGCCATCGCGAGGACGAGGAGGAGGGCGGTCACGGCTTCCCCTCCCCGCTCGGCTTGCAGTTGCCGGTGTGGCGCACGTGGCAGCAGCAGACCGGCCAACCCATGCAGCCCTCGCAGTACGGGCCGATGACCTCCCACGTCGCGGCGCACATCTCGATCTCCGTGCCGCAGACGTGGCACTTCTCGGTCCACGTCCGCGTCGTGTCGTACTTCTCTGCGAGCGTCACGGCTTCCCCTCCCCGGCCATGCGTCGCTCGGCTGCCTCGACGTAGACCGCGTGTTCCTCGGCCATCTGGTCGATGCGCTCCATCGCGCTCGTCCACGCTCGGAGAAGCGCCTCCGTCCCGGCGAGCAACTCGTCGAGTTCGCGGGGCGTGGGCGGCTCGCGTCCGCCGCGCTCGTCCTCGGCGCACTTCTTCTTTAGGCGCTTGACCAGCCGCGCGAGGGCCTTCGGGTCTGCGATTTTCATCACTTCCCCTCCCCGGCGAGCGCGACCTCGCACCGCAACTCTTCCGCCCGACTCCGCCAGTAGTCGCGGTCGAACCGAAGGAAGTCCGCGTCAGCGGTCGCCTTGTCGAGCAGGCCCAACAGGAGGTCGGCGTCTCGCCAGTCCACCACGGGCCGAGTCCCCTGCCCAGCGACCTTGCACTGGAAGACCTTGTGGCGGATGCCATCGACGCCGATAGCCTTGGCCTTGGGGCGCTTCACGCCTTCCCCTCCCCGGCGAGCGCGGCCAGAATCGCAGCGGCGTCCTCCTCGGTGGCGGGGACCTTGCTGCCGTGCTCCAGCCCCGAAGCATCGACCACCCCGAGCCCGAGCAGGCTCGCGAACTGGCGCAGGGTCAGGTCTCGCGCTCGCTTCATCGCGTGAATCCGGTCTCCGAAGGCGCGGTCGTAGACGGGCCAGTCTCGCACCACGAACTCGCCCGTGCCGTCGGAGTAGTCCACGAACGCGCCACCGCGCCGGGTGCCGATGGGCGTGGCGTCCTTGACTTGAATGGGCTTCATGGTTTCTCCCCGAGTGCCTCTACGGCTTCCTTGAGCCATAGGACCAACTCCTCGGACTGCCACGTCTCACCGGCCGGTCCCCTGTCTTCGTGGTCCCGCAACTTCGCAAGGGCGAACCGCAGCAGAAGTTCCATCCGCGCGTTCTCCCCGAGCAACTCCGGCAGGGCGGTCTTGGCGGCGGCGATGAAGGCGGCGTCGGCGTCCATCGTGCAGGCCGCGATGATGTCGCCACGGAACATCCCGCTGGCAATGATCACGTTGCCCTGCTCATTCGCCCCCCACTCTCTGTTCGTCGCGGCCTCACACAGCGCGCGGAGGCGGGCGCGGTCAGAGGGGGTCATCATGCGGACACCTCGGCGCAGCGGGGAAACAGGACCGTGACGGCATCGGGGATGCGGGACAGCGGCTCGAGTTGCAGCGCCTCCACGCGCGAGCGCAGCACCTTCGTGCCGGGCGCGGGCCGATGCTGCTCGGGGATGCGTTCGAGCTCGTCGCCTGCGAGTTCCATCTCGAACGTGCGCCGCTGGTAGTAGGCCCCGCGCTTGAACGCGGCCGGGTAGTCGTTCCAACTCACGCCCTTGGCGTGCAGCAGTTCGTGCTTCTGGCTCGACCCGACGCCGTGCAGTTGCCGGTGCGAGTAGTACGCGCCCGCCGCCATCGTGATCGAGTTCTTCACCGCGTCGGCCTCGCGCCACAGGAACACCTCGACGGCGTCGGCCAGCGACGGGACCTGCCACACTCGGCAGTCGAACATCGGCAGGTGCTCGACCTTGGACGGCAGGTGCTTCGGCAGCAGTCGGGTGAACTGCGCGGAGGCGAATCCGGCCAGCACCGACGTGAGCTTTTGGAACCGGCCGTCGAACGGCAACTGCGTGACCGTCGCGCGCTCGGGCGGCACGTACCACGCGAGCGTGATTTCGTCGGACTGCGTGTAGCCGATGCTGGGGTGGAACTCCTCGACCAGCGCGGCCGTCGTCTCGCCCATCGCGGCGATCATCCCCTCGTCGAACGGTCGGCCGAGGCCGCGCGTGAACGTGTGGAAGGCGCGACCGTCGAGGCGCGCGAGAAGCGGCAGGCCGGGCATCGCCTTGCGGCCCGCCTCCGCCATCTCGAACGCCTTGCAGCGGTCGCCAACGGGATCGTTCGTCATGTTCCCTCTCCCCTTCTTCCGGCGCGGGGCCGGGGCCAAAACACCTGTCAATCCTGTGTCAAAGTCACACCCTACGCCAGCACTCCGACTCGCCACTTTCCGCCCGCGACCTCGGACGGCGTCAGCAGCGGTGGGACCATGCTGCCTCCTGCGTAGAAACTCCCCGCGAACCCATTGCCCGCGGGGTGGAACCGAACCGGCCGCACGAGGGACCCAGCGGAAAGCTGGTGGCGGGTTCGGCTCCGAAAAGGTCCCGCCGGCCAATCCGGCGGGGTGGACGCGCGCGGCACTTTTTCGCGTGAAGCCGCGCGCGGCCGAAGGGTCATGGGCGGAACTTCGGCGCCCGCTCGTACCGCTCGCGCTCGTGCTCCTCGTGCAGCCGGCGCCGGCTCTCCGCGTTCTCTCGCTGTTCCTCGCGACGCCACGCCGCATCAGCCGTCCTCGCGGCCTCGTAGTCCTCGGGGCTCGCGCTGTAGTGGTGGCCGCACGCCGCGCACATCAGCTCGCGCTCGTAGTGGTCGGGGCCGTAGGCGCGGTCAGGCGAGGGGACCACGGAGCACGGCAGAGCACACCTCGGACACGTCGGCGCGCGGTGCCACGGCTTGCGGTCTCGGTCGGCGCGCGCGAGCAGCGTCCCGCGCAGCGCCATCACCGCGTGCTCGACCTGCTTGGCCGCGTTGTCGGTGCGGTAGCGGCGGGTGCCATCCGGCCGCTCGACCGTCTCCGCGAACTCGTCCAGCGCCTCGACGCAACCCTCCATCTCGGCGGCGCACCGCTCCCGCTCCCACTGGCGCATCCACTCGGTGGCGACCAAGGCGGCGAACAGGCGCTCGGCGGTCCCGCGCAGGTGCGCGGCTTCATCCTCGGCGCGAGCAGCGTCGCAGTTGCACACGCACGACTCGCCGCACTTCGTGTGGAAACAGTCGGGGCACTCGCGCGCCCGGACGAAGCCAATGCCGACATCCCAGATTCGCTCGCTCACCGCGTCCCCTCCCCCGTCCCCGGATGCGGCTTGCGTCCCTGCTTCTTGCGCGGCTTCGGTTTGTCGAGGAACTCGGCCTCGGGGCGCAGCGCGACCGCGCACTCGTCGGAGCACGCCACGGCGTCGATGATGAACTCCTGATCTTCGCGCCGCGTGCCCATGCGGCCGTGCCAACTCCACCCCTCGCCCCACACGTCGCGCTTCTTGCAGTTGTCGCACTCCCAGAGCGGAGCGCCGTGCTTCCCAGTCGGTTCCAGTTTCACGGCTTCCCCTCCCCCGTCCCCGGCAGTGCAGCCATGCGGTCTGCTGTCAGGTCGCGTCCCTCGATGCTGTACGGCGTGTCGCCCGCGCACTCGCGGCGCATGTACGTCCCCGACAGCCACGGGTGCGCGTCCCGGTTGACGCCCTTGCGCTGCGCGATCCAGTCCACGGCGACGGCGAGGTGCCCGACGTGCTCGAGGACGTAGCCGCAGGGCGCGACCGTTGAGAGCGTCACGAACCCGAGGCACGCGAACCGCCCGCCTTCGATCTCCGCGTGGAACTTCGCGCGGCCCTTGTTCCAGTCGCGAAACGACCAGACGCGGCGGTACACGCACGGCTTGCCCTTGTTGCTGCGCCCTCGGCGGAACCCCACAACGGCCCACGGAGCGGGCTTGCTGCCCTCGTCCGAGACGCGCTTCGCCTGCCGCTGCGTGGCGCGGGATTCGCTGGCGGATTTGAAGGTCATCGGCGCTCCAGCTTTCCGTCGCACGAGCCGTGGGGGTTCGCGTGATTCGGGCACCGCTCGTCCCGCCATTCCGGCCACGCCTTCTCGCCGCACTGGTCGCACGCGCGGCCGTCGAGCGCGCTTGCCTGCTCCGCTTCAAGTGCGGCTCGAATCACCTCGTCTGCGCGCCGGAGTCGGAAGTCGCGCGTGTGCGCTCCGTCGGCTGCGAAGTAGCAATGCAACTCGTCCTCGACCTTGACCAGCGCCCCTCGAAGGCGCGCCGCCTCATTGAGCCCGTCGGACTGATGCTCGCTCGCCATCGCGCATTGGCGCGCCCACTCGTCGCGGGCCGCTTCGGCCTTGCCCAGCGCCATCCGTATCTCGAACAGCCCGCGCTCCAGCCTCGTGAGCAGCGCGTCGGTCGGGAGCACCTCCTGTGGTCCGAACGCCTCGTCGACGATGGTCGCGAGGCGGTACCGCTGGCGCTCCTGCTCCTCGCGGGCGGCATCGTGCGCCTGCCCCAACTCTCGCAGCCGCGCGGCCACGTCCTCGCGCACTCCAAACTGCGCGAGCAGCAACCCGTGCCGGCGGTAGATGTCGAGTGCCTCTTGTCGTGTCACATCGTCTCCCTTCGTGGACAGCCGCGCTCGCGGCACGCCCCATAGGACAGCGGGTTTCCGCCGGACAGGAACCACGCCAGCCCGCGCCCGTCCGGCGACTGGCGCGAGCACCGCGGACCCGAGTCGGGCAGCAGCTCGACGCGCAGCGCGTTCCGCTGGCGCACGGGCTCCGGCGTCAGGCGCGACGGGCAGAGCGCAGCAAGGTCCGACCAGTAGATGCCCCACTGCGCGGCCGGGATGGCCTCGATGTCAGTCGCGGTCGGCGACAGCCCGAGCGCAGCACGGTCGAGCACGAGTTGCGCGAGGGTCATCGCGAGCACCCCTTCCGCGACCCGTCGCACTCGTTCGGGCGGCGACCGCAGGCGCAGAAGTCCCCGTCCCCATTCCCCGCGTCCCCCGTCCCCGGCTTGAGGAACGCGAGGTGGCAGTTGGCGCAGAACGGGTGCTCGGCCCGGAGCGTGGAGGCGCGGCAGCCGGCGGGGGCGAGGCAGCCCGCGTCCCCCGTCCCCAGCGCGGCGGAGAGGGCGGCGGATGCCTCGCGCATCTGGTCGGCCATCCACGCATGGTCCGCGTCTTGGTCTTGGTGGCCGAGGTACGAGCGCAGCATCAGGAGTTTCTCGGCCCCAGTCCCCGCCGCCTCGCGCAACCGGGCGAGGTCCTCCCGCGCCTCGGCCCACCGCGACGAGTGCTCGTCGCAGGCGGTGAGCAGGCGCGTGACCTCGGCCTCGGCGGATTCGGCGCGGGCGCGGAGGGTGTCGTTCTCGGCGCGCAGGTGCGCCAACTCGCCCCAGCCGGTCACGTCATCGCCTTCCTTCTTGGCATCCGTCCCCAGCGCGGCGGAGATGGAGGAAAGCGCAGATACCAGCGAGCGCAGGCACGCGCCCGACGCGACGTGGCCGCACCCCGGTTCGAGGCACACGGCGCCCTCGCGCGCTACGCCCGCGACCGCCTCGCGCAACCGGGCGAGCTCGGACTGGAGCGAGGCAATGACCGCCGCCCGCTTCGGCTTCCGGCTGCACTCGACCTCGGCGTGTCCGTCGTCCACCACCCCGCCGCAGTCCGGGCAGCGCGTCCTTGCCGCCATCTGCGCCTTGAGCACCTCCACCTCGGCCTCGGCCTTCTCGGCGCGGGCGGTGGCGGCGGTCAACTTCTCGGTCCAGAGAGCGCGGTTCTCGACGACGAGCCGCGCCGTCTCCTCGCCGATAGCGTTCAACCGCTCCACCTCTGCGTGGTTCGCGACGTTCAGCGCGTCGATGTCGGCGGTCAGCGCGTCAACGTGCGCGAGGAGGGCGCGGCGGTCGTAGAACACGAACACATGGTTCTCGTCGCCCATGGGCTGCTCCGAGCCGTACTCCGCATCCCGCCACCGAATCTCGGCCATCTCCTCGTCCGTCAGCATCTTCGGGTCGCTCATCGCCCACCTCCCGACTTGAGCGAGGCAATGAGGGCGGTTGCGTCCTCGACCATCCGCGGCGAGCACTTGTCCTGCGCGCACATCTGCCCGAGCCAGTCGGCCAACTTCTCCTTCGCCTCCTCCAGCGCCGCGTCGCGGACAGCCGCGTCCTCGTGGCGCAGGCACGGGCCGCTCGCGTCGCACGCGCACTCGCGCTCGATTCGCGGGGCGGGGACGGGCGCCGGGGCAGAGGGGTCGGCGCGGGGCGAGAACGTGGCGGCTCCGCGGAACAGGTCGCAGGACTCGCATGAGCAATCGTCGGACGGCTGCGCCTTGGTGATGTCGCAGCGAACGTAGGGCAGCAGCCAACCAATCACCTTGTCGCGGCGCTCCTGCTCCCCGACCCTCGCGGCGAGGCGGGCAAGGGCGGCCGGGGCCTCCTCGACGTTGCAGTCGCACCCGGCCGCGCGGACCTTGGCGTTCGGGTTCCGGCTCGCGCAGTCCATGTCGTGCGCCCACTTCAGCGCGTCCTCGATTGCCTTCACGTCGTCCTGCGTGCTCATGGGGTGCTCCGGGGGTTGGAGATTTCGATTCGGACCTCGCAACCGATTGCTGCGGCGATGCGCGCGATGGTGCGAACCGTCAGCGGTTTTCCGCTAAGGGCCTGCGTGACGAGACCGCGCGTGACCCCGAGGCGGCGAGCCAACTCGGCGCGACTCACACCGGCAGCCTCGCGGCGTTTGTCGAGCATGGCGGCGATGTCTGCGGACAGGTTCTTCGTCACCGCCCACCCCCGCGCAGGCGGGCGCTGATGGCCCGGAGACAGATGAACGCGCTGCGGTGGGCGCAACCGCCCGCTTCGCACTCCTCCGCGAACGCGAGCATCGCCCGTCGCGTCTCCTCGACCTCCTTGAGCCGCGCGAGGGCGCGGTCGAGGTCGGCCAAGTCGCTGCACGGCTGCCGCTCCTCGCAGTTGTTGCGGTGGGCCTCGCGCGCGTACAGCAACACCTCGCGGACTTCGGTCAGGGCTGCCTTGCTCACGTTCGTCTCCGTTCCGTAGCCACACCAGGTACACTTCTCGCCCCGCTGGCAGGGGCCGTAGCAGTCACCGGGCATTGGGAAACCTCGGCTGCTCGACGCGCTCGATGACGCGGATTCCGAGCACACACAGGCCCGAAGGCAGGCCCCACTCGCCGCCGCTGGTCTTGTGGGTGATGCGCGCGAACATCTCGCGGCCCGAGTAGGCGTCGCAGTGCTCGTACCACTCGCGTTCGTGCAGCACGTCCCCGACGCGATAGCCCCGGTCGTCGTTCCGAATCTCGTAGGGCTTGTCGCCGCTCCACGTCGCGCGGAACGGGTCTGCCCACGTCTTCACCTCGTGGACCCGCGCGGTCGGTTCAGACAGCCGCTTCGCCTCGCTCTTGCCGCTCACGCTTCCTCCTTGGCCCACGTTCCGCCGCACCACGCGCTACCGGAACCACAGGTGCGGCAGCAGTTCGGCGTTGCCCTCGTAGCCCTTCTTCCAGACGAAGACCGCGTACTCGGAATTGTCGGTGCCGGGCTTGCCGTGCTTGTTCAGACCGAACGAGGGGCGCTGCGCCACGGGCATCAGGAACCGCAGCCCCGGCTTCGCCCACAGCGACTCCGCCCGCTCCTGCGACCCGAGCATCGACAGGCGCAGAAGGAACGCGAGGTGGTCGCCGTCGCCCATGATCTTGAGCGCGTGCTCGATGTGACCCTGCCCGTCGATGAACGGCGGGTTGCCGATGAACAGCGTGGGCGACACGGGAGGGCGTGGCGGCTCGGCATACAGGAAGTCCATCGCGTCGCAGCTGTTCGCGCCCGCCTCCCGCAGCGCGTCGAGATGGTTCGCGTCGATGTCGATTGCCCAGACCTGCGCGCTCGGCCAGACCGACCGAACGGCACGCACGAAGTTACCGCCGCCCGCGCTCGGCTCGATGATGCGCTCGGGCTTCGGCAGAACCCCCGCGAGCCGCCCGCAGATTGCGTTGGCCAGCGCCTGCGGCGTCTCGTAGAGGTCCTTGGGGTGTCGTTCGGCCTTGAGGGGAATCACTGCAATCATCGGTTCGTCTCCTTGTTCGTTGTGGTGTTTGCTTCCGGCCCCGCCTCGCACTCGTACAGGCGCAGGCCGCAGACCGTGCAGCGGAGCCACGGGGTCACGACTTCCTCCGCCGCGTCTCAAACAGCCTCCGCAACTCCGGGTGCCGCGCCATCGCCTCGTCGGCCAGCCGCGAGACGAAGCTGTTGTTGATGTGGCGCCGGGTCCGGGCCCGGAGAGCCTCCGTGATGCCCTTCGCGGACAGCCGCACCTTGATTCGCCCGTCGCGGACCTGCGCCCGCCACTCCGCCAGCGCCGACTCGCACCACATGTCCACGAGGTCGGGCTCCTCGGCCTTGAAGTCCCGGAACGCGAGGTCGAGGTCCGTCTGCGGCGGGGCAACCGGGCGCATGGCCGGGTCGAAGAGGGCGAGTTGGGTCATTCGCCGGCCTCGGCCTTGGCGATGGCGGCGCGGGCGCGGTCGTGCCACTCGTGCGCGCAGAGGTCGCCGTCGCAGCCCGACTCGCGGAGCGCGAACTTGAGCGCCGCGAGCAGGTCCGGGGCGGCGGCGAAGAGGCGCGGGTCGGGCTTCTCGATGC
>JAKAJN010000089.1 GCA_021813725.1 bacterium
CGAGCGCGTCGCGCACGCGGCGCGACGCGTTATACAGCGGGTGGTCGGGCACGGTCGTCGGCCGGTACGCCTCGATGGTGTCGGGGAGCTGGTCGTACCCGTGCAAGCGCGCCACTTCCTCGATAAGGTCCACGTCGCGCGTCACGTCGTGGCGCCAGGAGGGCGGCGTCACCGCAAACGTCTCTCCCCCTCCCTCGAGCTGCAGGGCAAAGCCAACGCGCTCGAGGTACGTCCGGCACTCCGTCGCGCTGACCGGCGCACCGAGCACCGTGCTGACCCGCGAGGGCCGCAATGCGACGGACGCACGCGGCGTCGGCACCGCACCGACCGCGACGATCGATCCGTCCAGCCGTCCGCCAGCGACGGTGACCATCATGGCGATGGCGGTGCGCATGGCATCGTCCAGCCCGGCTGCATCGATGCCCCGCTCGAACCGGTAGCTCGCATCCGTGGAGAGCGCCAGCGCCTTCCGCGTTCGACGCGTGCGCCGGGGATCGAAGTATGCCACCTCGAGGAACACGTCGGTGGTCCGGTCGGTGACCTCGGAATTCTGTCCGCCCATCACCCCCGCCACCGCGACGCTCCGCGACGCGTCGGCGATCATCGTCATCTCGGGAGTCAGCGTGCGCTCCACCCCGTCCAGCGTCGTCATCTTCTCGCCGGCGCGCGCGCGGCGAATCACGACGGTCTGTTCGGCGAGCGCGCCGAGATCAAACGCGTGCATCGGCTGGCCAAGGCCGTGCAACACCGCGTTGGTCACATCCACCACGTTGTTGATGGAACGGACGCCGGCCGCTTCCACGCGCTCGCGCAGCCAGTCCGGACTTGGCCCGACGGTGATGCCACGGATCACCGCGCCGAGGTACCGCGGGCACCCTTCCGGATCCTCAAGCTTCACGGTCGCGCCGCCACTGGCCGCCGTATGCGGGTCGCGCTTGGTCTCGATCACCACCGCTTCGGCCGGCGCTGCGCCCGCCGGCAGCATCGCCTCGCGCGGCGCGCGCATCGGCACGCCGGTAAGCGCGCTCAGTTCGCGCGCCACGCCGAGATGCGACAACAGGTCGGGCCGGTTGGGCAGCACGTCGAGCACGAGGCGCACGTCGCCGAGGGGGAGCACGTCGAGGAGTGGGGTGCCCGGCGCGGCGTCGGTGGTGAGTTCCAGGATGCCGGCGTGGTCGGTTCCCAGCCCCAGTTCCGCGGCGGAGCAGAGCATGCCGTTCGACGTGAAGCCGCGAATCTTCTTCTTCTCGATCTTGAATCCGGCCGGCATCAGGGTGCCGCTGCGCGCAAACGGATACACGGCGCCCGCTGTCACGTTGGGCGCGCCGCACACGACCTCCAGCAGCGTGCCGGATCCGTCATCCACCTTGTTGAACGAGAGCTTCGTGTCGGGAACCTTCTCGGTCTCGATCACGCGCGCCACGACGAACGGCGCGAGGTCGGCGCGGAGCCGTTCGAATCCCTCCACCGTCGCCACGTGCGCGGTCAACGCGTCGCGCACCTGCTCGGCGCTGAGCGCGTGCGGAACGAAGGCCTTCAGCCATTCATGCGAGAGGTTCATCGGGCGAACTGCTCCAGAAAGCGAACGTCCGAATCGTAGAGGATGCGGATGTCCGGAATACCGTGGCGGGCCAGCGCGGTGCGCGCCGGCCCCATGCCGAACGCCCACCCCGTGTAGCGTTCACTGTCGAGCCCCGCATTCTCGAGCACGGCGGGGTGCACCATGCCCGAGCCGAGGATCTCCACCCACCCGCTCTGCTTGCACACCGCGCAGCCGCTCCCCTTGCACACGCCACAGAGCACGTCCATCTCGGCCGACGGCTCCGTGAACGGAAAATAGGACGGACGAAACCGTGTCTTCGTCTCGCCGAAGAACCGGTTGGCGAATCGTGTCAGCGTCGCCTTGAGATCGGCGAAGGTGATGCCCTCGTCGACCACCAGCCCCTCGATCTGCGCGAACATCGGCGCGTGCGAGGCGTCGAACGGGTCGGCGCGATAGACGTTGCCGGGGGCGAGGATGCGAATCGGCGGCGGGTACTGCTGCAGCGTGCGCACCTGCACGGGCGACGTGTGCGTGCGCAACACCAGGTCGTCCACGTACAGCGTGTCGTGCAGGTCCATTGCCGGGTGATCGGCCGGAAAGTTCAGCGCGCCGAAGTTGTACCACGCGTGTTCCGCCTCCGGGCCGAGCGCGATCGTGAAGCCCAGTTCGCGGAAGATCTCGACCACTTCGTCGATGACGAGCGACACCGGATGCAGCGTGCCCTGCCACGCGGTGCGCCCCGGCATCGTGCGGTCAATCGCGGGACCGCGTTGCTGGGCCTGCAGCAGCTCGGCGTGGCGCGCATCGAGCAGCGCCTCGAGCGCCTGCTTCACGGCATTCGCCAGCTGGCCCGCTTCGCGGCGTTCGTCCTTGGGCAGGGTGCCGAGGGCCGTCATCAGCTCGGAGAGCCGGCCACTCGTGCGGCCCACCAAGTGATTGCGCGTGTCAGTCCAGGCGTCGAGCGTCGCCGCGGCGGCGATCTGCGGCGGACCGTCGGCGCGCAGGCGTTCGGCGGCAGACTTGAATTCGTCGAGGGTCATCGAAGGACAGACGGTAGACGGTAGACGGCAGACGGTGAACGATCAGCTGGCGGCGAGGGCCGTGCGCGACTCGACGCCGTCGGGAAATCTAGCGCAAACACGGGGCGCCGAGGACTGTCGGCACCACGAGGAGGCCGGCGCGCTCGGAACGCGGGGCGCCGGCCTGGGCGGACACTCCCCCGCGTTGCGCGATGCACGACGGCGCGCCATGGTATGCGCGTCCAGCGGCGAACCGTCCTCACAGGTCACCCCCATGACGCACACAGCGGCTCACATCGCAGCGCAACTCGACGGCGAGATTATCGGAGACGGCACCGTCCCTCTCAGCGGGTTCAGCGCCGCCGACGCGGCGGAGTCCGGCGACCTGACCTTCGCCGAAAAGGACACGCACTTCGCCGCCGCCGAAGCCAGCGCGGCGTCCGCGATCCTGGTCTCGGGCAATTTCACGTCGGCCACCAAGACGCTCATTCGCGTCCCGAATGCGCGAGTGGCCGCGGCGCGGGTGCTGCCGCTCTTCTACCCGCCGGAAGCGTTCGCTCCCGGCATCGACGCGAGTGCGCGCATCGACGCGACGGCCCAGGTCGACCCCTCAGCGCACATCGGCGCGAACTGCGTCGTCGGCCCCGGCGCAACCATCGGCGCCCGCACGGCCCTGCTCGGGGGCAATCACATCGGCCGCGACTGTCGAATTGGCGACGACGTGCGGCTGTTCCCGAACGTGGTGGTCTATGCGCGTACGCAGATTGGCCATCGCGTCGCCATTCACGCGGGCACCGTCATTGGGTCGGACGGCTACGGGTACGTCTTTGACCAGGGGCGGCACCGCAAGATGCTGCAGATCGGCAACGTGGTCATCGGGGATGATGTGGAGATCGGGGCCAACTCCGCCATCGATCGCGCCGCGCTCGGGTCCACGCGGATTGGCGCAGGCACCAAGATCGACAACCTCGTCCACGTGGCGCACAACGTCGTCTTCGGCCAGCACTGTCTGATCATGGGGCAGTGCGGCTTTGCCGGGAGCACGACGTTCGGCAACTACTGCGTCATCGCCTCACAGTCGGGCGTGACGGGTCATCTCCGGATTGGCAATCAGGTGACGGTCGGCGGCAAGTCCGGCGTGACGCGTGACCTGGAAGACGGCCTGACGGTGCTCGGCTACCCCGCCGTGCCCGACAAGCAGGCCAAGCGCCAGTGGATTGCGTTGCAGCAGCTGCCCGAGCTGCTGGGACGGGTGCGCGCGCTCGAGAAACAGCTGGCGGCGCTAACCGCGAAATCACCCGACGAGGTCGCCACGAAGCCGTAGGCCCATCGGCCATCGGCGATCGCGCACTGGAAAAACAAAACCGGCGGGAGCCAAGCGCCCCCGCCGGTTTCACTCGGTATTGCTGCGCCTAGCTGTTCAGCGCCGCGCGCGCCTTCTCCGCCAGCGCGGTGAACGCCACCGGATCCATCACCGCCAGGTCGGACAGCACCTTGCGGTCGATCTCGATGCCGGCCTTCGCGAGGCCGCTGATGAAGTTCGAGTAGTTCAGCCCGTTCAGGTGCGCGCCCGCATTGATGCGGATGATCCACAGCTTGCGGAATTCGCGCTTCTTGTTCTTGCGGTCGCGGTAGGCGTAGCGCCAGGCGCGCTCGACCGACTCCTTGGCCGGTCCCCACAGCTTGCTGCGCGCGCCATAGTAGCCCTTGGCGGCCTTCATCACCTGCTTCTTGCGGCGCAGGCGAACCGGATTGCTCTTTACGCGGGGCATGGTCTCTCCTTACGCCGACAAGAGGCGCTTGATGTTCTTCGCCTCGCCGTTCGTGGCGACGATCGCGGCGCGCCGCAGGTTGCGCTTCCGCTTGGCGGTCTTCTTGGTCAGGATGTGGCTCTTGTAGGCCTTCAGGCGGCGCACCTTGCCCTTCCCCGTGACGGAGAAGCGCTTCTTGGCGCCCGCATGTCGCTTCATTTTCGGCATGTGCCAGCCTCGCTTACTTTGGCGTGAGAATCATCGTCATCGACTTGCCTTCGAGGCGGGCGTCCACTTCCACCTTCGCCACGTCAGCCAGTTCCGTCGCGACCCGGTCGACCACCGCCTTGCCCAGCTCGGGGTGCGCGATCTGCCGGCCGCGAAACATCAACGTCACCTTCACCTTGTTGCCGTCACCGAGAAAGCGCCGCGCGTGGCGCGTCTTGGTGTCGAAATCGTGGTCCTCGATACCCGGACGGTACTTCACTTCCTTGAGGAGGATCACGTGCTGCTTCTTCTTGGCCTGCCGCGCCTGCTTGGCCATCTCGAACTTGTACTTGCCGTAGTCCATGATGCGGACCACCGGCGGACGGGCGAGCGGGGCGACTTCCACGAGGTCATAGCCCTGCTCCACAGCGGCTGACAACGCCGCATCCACTTCCATGATGCCAAGCTGTGAGCCATCGGCCCCGATCACGCGCACTGGGCTGATGCGAATCTGCCGGTTGACGCGCGGAGGCCGCTTGGTGGTGTCTTGAATAACCCGGTACCTCGAGAGTGGGAAAACAAAAGCGCGGACCCGAATCCGGGTCCGCGCGCCGCCACGTGCGTGCACCCTCGGTGCGCGCCGTCGCTCTCGGGACTCCGGTAGCACACCGCTGGTGCCAGTGGCCGACGGGTGGGGCGAGCAGACGCTCGCCCACTTGGCTGATTATCCAATAAAGATAGTTGCGCTTGGTGGTGAAGTCAACGGGGATAACCTTGTGTGCAATCAAGACTTGGTACGGAACCAAGGCTTGGGGCGAAACGAGGACTGGGGCTCTGGCGCCTGCAACCTCCCTTCCCGTTTCGACTCTCCTCCCTCCTCGCTACGCCCCCACCTCGTCCCCGGTCCGCTCGCAGTAGTACTGCTTGCCGTCATGCTTCGCGTATCCCCACGCCACGCTCGCATCATGCTCGAAGATCAGCAGCCATCGCTCCGCCACCGCCGTCGCGAGCAGGGCCCGCTTGGACTCCAGCGTGCGCAATGGCTCCACGTCGTAGCCCATGATCCACGGCAGCGGCAGATGCGCGTGCGTCGGGATGACATCGCCCAGGTAGCACGCCATCTCGCTGCCACCATCGATCAGGAGACTCTGGTGCCACGGCGTGTGCCCCGGGGTGACCAGCGACCGGATCCCCGGCACGATCTCCTGCGCCCCGTCGATGAGGTCGAGCGTGCCTGCCTCGCGCAGCGGCTCCCAGTTGCGCGGGAAATACGAGGCCGCCGTGCGCTCGTTGGTGTTCATCGCGTAGTGGCGCTCGCCGGCCTGCACCACGAAGCGGGCATTGGGGAAGGCACTCGCGACCTGTCCCTCGCCCACGATGGCTGTGTTGCCCCCCGCGTGATCGAAGTGCAGGTGCGTATTGATGACGAGCGCGACGTCGGCCGGCCGGAATCCGGCGGCGACGATCGCCGCTTCGAGCATCGTGCGCTCACCGGCGCCGTCGTTCTCGATGCCGTAGATGTCGAGGAACTTCGCCGTCTCCTTGTGGCCGGCCCCGGTGTCGATGAGCACCAGCCCGATGTCGTGCTCAATGAGCAGGCAGCGCATTCCCATCGGGATGCGATTGCGCGCGTCGGCCGGAATCTTCTTCTCCCACAGCGGCTTCGGCACGACGCCGAACATCGCGCCGCCGTCGAGCATCTGTCCGCCAGCCTGCAGGGCGTGCACGGCAAAGCGGCCGATGTGGCGAGATTGGACGAGCGGAGTTGGGGGAGTCATGCGTGTAATCTATGGGCGCTCCGTCCGCCATTCACGCACCGTCCGCCCCCTCCGTCCACCCGGGCATCGCCGATCTCCGTTTCCGGACGAATGCCCGCCGCGTCAACCACCGCTCCAACTCTTCCAACGTGCCAACCCCCTGCCGCTCCACATCGCGCAGCAGCCCCTTGAGCACGTGCGCGGTCGCCTGGGCGTCGCCGAGGGCGCGATGCCGGGCGTCAATGCCGATGCCGTAGTGCCATGCCACCGCGTCGAGATTGCGGCGCGGCAGGTGCGCGAGCACGCGTCGGGCAAGTCGCACGGTGCAGAGCGGCGCGCCGACGAGCGCTTCCGGACGGCCGGCCCTCGCGAATTCCATTGCGAGGAATCCCCAGTCGAACGGCGCGTTGTGGGCCACGAAGATGCGGTCGCGCAACACCGCCGCAAGCGAATCGGCGACTTGAGCAAACGTCGGCGCACCCGCCACCATCGCGTTGGAAATTCCCGTGAGCGCCGTGATGCGCCCGGGAATGGGCCGTCCGGGATTGACCAGCGACTCGAATCCGACGCGGATTTCTCCGTCCTCGACGATGACGGCGGCCACCTCCGTGACCCGATCGCCCAGCCCGTGGCTGGTCCCCGTCGTTTCCACGTCCACGACAACAAAACGGCATCGCGCTAGCGCCTGCATGCTGAACGGTACCATCAGGCGCCCCCGTCGCCTAGATTGTGAAGGTTTTCACAAGCTCGTCCTCCAATGCCAGCTAGCCGCGCTTCAGTCAGGAAGATCGCCGAACCGACCGTCCGTCGCCTCTCGCACTACCTGCGATATCTCGAGGCGTTCGAACGGGCCGGGCGTGGCACCGTCTCGAGCGGCGAACTCGCCCACAGCGGCGGGACGACGTCGGCGCAGGTCCGCAAGGACCTCTCCTTCTTCGGCTCGTTCGGCAAGCGCGGCCTCGGCTACGACACGCATGAGCTCGTCGCGAAGCTCCGACAGATTCTCGGCCTGGACCGCGCGTGGCGTCTCGTGATCGTGGGCGCGGGCAAGATCGGCTCGGCGCTGGCACGCCATCCCGGCTTTCGCGGCCGCGGCTTCGAAGTCGTGGGCATCTTCGACGCCGACCCGAATCGCGTCGGCCACGTCCTTGGCGGCGTCGCCGTATGGGATGTGAAGGTGCTCGAGTCGGAAATCCGCCATCTGCGCGCCGACATCGCGGTGCTCGCCGTGCCACCCGAAGAGGCGCAGACGATCGCCACGCGACTGGGCCGAGCCGGCGTGCACGCCATTCTCGACTTCTCCACCGCCCCGCTCGAAGTCCCGGCTGGCGTCACGGTGCGCAGCGTGGACCTCGCCCTCGAACTCGAGGTGCTTTCGCACGCCCTCGTGAGTCGCTAGCCGCGCGTCGCGCGCAGCAGGCGCGCGAAGTCGTCCGGCGTCAGCACCTCCGGGCGCGATTCGGGATCGAGGCCGGCCGCGTCAGTTGCCCGCTCGGCCGCCTCCGCGCTGAGGTGGCACGCCGTGCGAACCACGCGTCGCAGCTGCTTGCGGCGCAATCCGAACGCCGCCTGCACCAGCGCGCGATACGCATCCTCCTCGTCCTCGGAAACAACCGGATCTGGACGCGGCGTGATGCGCAGCACGGCGCTCTCCACCTTTGGCGGCGGCTGGAACGCCCCGGCGGGCACCTTGAAGACCAGTTCGGCCTGTGCAACCGACTGCACGTTCACCGAGAGGGCCCCATACGTCTCGCTTCCGGGCGGCGCAACCACGCGCTCGGCCACCTCGCGCTGGACGAGGTAGACGGCGCGCGCGGGCCGCGGCCGACGAAGCGCGTGGAACAGGATCGGCGTGGTGATGTTGTACGGCACGTTGCCGGCCAGCACGTACGGCCCGGCCGCCGCCGCCCCGAGGTCCACCTTGAGTACATCGTCTTCAATGACGGTGAGCCGCCCGTCACCCGCGTAGCGCTCCCGGAGGCGCGGCGCGAGGTCGCGGTCGATCTCGATGGCGATGACGCGCCGAGCGCGCGCCACCAGCACGTCCGTCAGTGCGCCGCGTCCCGGGCCGATCTCAATGACAGTCTCCTCGGGCGTGGGCGCCAGCGTATCCACGATCCGCGCGAGGATGCGCGGGTCGTTGAGAAAGTGCTGACCGAAGCGTTTGCGGGGCGGAGGGAAGGCGGTCACGCCGTCCGCCGTCCGCCGTCCGCCGTCTCTCTCAGCACCACCAGCGCCTGATCGTCGCGTGGCGGCATCGCGCCCATATGTCCCTCGACGAGCGCGAAGACGCCGTCCACCACACGCCACGCCGCTTCCGCGCGGCGCGCCGTCACCACCTCGAGCACGGCCCGTTCGCCGAGCCGCTTCTTCTGCGCATTGCGAGCGTCGCTGATGCCGTCGGTAAAGAGCACCAGCACATCGTCAGCGCGCCACGCGCGCGTGGCCGCGTGCGGCGCGTCGTCCACGAGGCCGAGCGGCGGATCGGTGGCCTCCAGCCGCTGCGACTCACCGTCGGCGTGCACCACGAAGGCGTGCGGATGCCCGGCGTTGCACCACGTCATCGTCTGCGCCCGCGGGTCGATCACCACGTAGCAGACGGTCATGAACATCTCCGTCTCGCGCAGTTCGTCGGCGAGCGACACGAGCAGCGCACCGATGGTCGCCGCCGGGTCGCTTGACCCGCGCGCGTGGATGGCCGTGGCGCTCATCACCAGCGCCATGATCAGCGCCGAGCGATAGCCGTGGCTCGAGACGTCGCCAATGAGCACGCCCACACGGCCGTCCGGCAGTTGAAAGAGATTGTAGAAATCGCCGCCGACGCTCTCCGCCGGCGCCACGCGCGCCGCGCAATCGGCCACCGGCGCGAGCGACTGCGGCGGCGGCAGCAGCTTCATCTGCAGGTCGTGCGCCAGCGCCATTTCGCGCGTCAACTCGGCCTGCTCCGTGGACGCGCGGACGAGCCGCGTGTTCTGGATGGCGGTTCCCACTTGCGTCGCGATCGCGGTCACGAGCTTCTGGTCGCTGGCGGTGAAGGGCTGGCCACCACGCCGTCCCGAAAGATCCACCACGCCGAGCGGCACGCCGCCCTGCGGGGACGCCCAGAGGATGGGGACGCTCAGCATCGCCCCGCGGCGAATGGGGGCCTCGGCGTCGGCCAGCATCGCGCCGTCGGCGACCGTGAGTGCGTGATGCGTACGGAAGACGCGCGCCGTCACGGTGTGCGGATCGTCGGCCGCAATGTCGGCGAGCGGCGCGCTCGCGCCGAGCACCGCCACGGGGCGCAGCATGCCCACGGTGCGGTCAATGACGTAGATGGCGCCGCGGCGCGCGCCGACGGTCTCGGAGATCTCGTTGAGGATCGTCTTCGCCGCATCCTCCAGCGAGACGGTGCGGCCGAGGATCTCGCCGATGGAATAGAGCAGGTTGATCTCTTCGTACCGCTCCGCAAGGTCCTGGGCGGCGTGGCTCACCTCGAGCTGCGAGCGCAGAACCTGCGACGCCACCGGCAGCAGCAGTTTGAGCCCGAGACGCGCCGCGTCGTGGTCGGCGGTGGGACCAAGCGAGAGCCAGGCGGCACGCGCGCCGGGAATGCGGGCGACGATTTGCAGGCCGCTCGCGGTCGCCAACTCCTGGGTGCCCTCGGCGGGGCGCAAGTTCGCCGCGGGGGCGCTGGCGTCTCCCGGATCGCCGCCCTCGATCTGCAGCGGCTCCTGCGGCGACGGCTGCGTCCAGACCGTCGCCGGGCAGCCGGTGGCGTCGCGGAACGCCGCGAAGACGGCGTCGAGGTCGCTCACGCGGCGCCCGTCACGCGGCGCGGTCGTCGCTCGACCGCCGCTGGAGGACCATTCGCACCACGTTCCCACCGGCGCGGAACTGCTCGACGTGATCCATCAGCCGCCGCATCAGAAAGAGCCCGCGTCCGTCCTCGCGCCCCAGGTTCTCGCTGGTGGTGGGGTCGAGCGTGCAGGCGTCGAGGTCGAACCCGAGTCCGTCG
>JAKAJN010000090.1 GCA_021813725.1 bacterium
CATTGACACCGCCGCATTCAGCGCGCGCGCCATCCACATGGCCAACGGCGGCGGCGTCACGATTGTCGCCAACCAGGTGGATCCCAACGCCGGCGACACGGGACCGGGTGCCGGCCACACGACGCACTTCCTCGTCCTTGGCGACGATCCGGACGGCAAGGGCTATCGGGTCACGTATCAGCACCTCGAGAGCGGCGAGGCGCGCACGGTCGAGTTCCAGCGGGTCATCGATCACCTGGACCTCACCGCGGACGGCACGGACGAGGTTTTCGTCGAGTCATGGCGCTACGCCGGCACCAACGACCTGGTCGTGCTGGCGCGGACCAACGGTAAGTGGCACGAGGCGCTCAGGGTGCAGCAGCAGTGGTGTCTGAGAAACAGATAGAAAGCAGAGAAGAAGCAGAGAGAAAGCAGAAAAAAAGCAGAGAGAAAGCAGAGAGAAAACAGAGAGAAAGCAGGCAGACAACAGACGGGCCTCTGCTTTCTCTCTGCTTTTTTTCTGCTTTTTCTCTGCTTTCTCTCTGCTTTCTCTCTGCTCCTACCCTACTCCGCCCCGAGACTAAACCCTCCCTCCATCTCCTGCTTCGAATACGCCCGGAAGGCGGTCAGCGTCATCGTGCGCTGGAGCCCGGGGACGGAGGGGAACTCCTCCGTGACGACGTGCGCGATCTCCCCGTATTCCTGCACCTTGATGATGCAGACAAGATCCCACTCCCCGGACACCGAGTAGACATCCGTCACCCCGGCGATGCCGGCGAGTGCCGCCGCGCACTTGGGAATGAGCGCGGGCTCAGCCCTGACGAGAACGATGGTCGTGATCATCTGGACACGGGGTCGAAGAGACGGCAACGAATGGAGGATAGTCCAACCTAGCGCGCGCGGGCGCCCGCGTCACGCCGGCCATGCGTGCACGATGGCGCGCATCCCGCGCTCGACGTCGGAGCGCGCCGCGGCGTACGATGCGCGCACCCACTCCGGCGTGCCGAACGCCGCGCCCGGCACCACGGCGATGCCTTCGCTCTCCAGCAGCCGGGTCGCGAAGGCGGTGCCGTCGCCACCCGGCGCCTTGAAGAAGAGATAGAACGCCCCGTCCGGCTCAATCAGTTCGAGGCCGGGAATCGCGGCGAGAATGCCCCGCGCCGCGTCGCGGCGGGCCCGGAACTCGGCCACCATCGCGGCCACCGCGGCGTCGGCCTCGGCGGTCCGCGTCATCGCCGCAAGCGCCGCGTACTGCGACTCGGTCGCCGCGTTCGACGTCGTGTGCGACTGCAGCGCCGTCATCGCCTGCGACAGCGCGCGCGGTGCGATGGACCAGCCGATGCGGAACCCTGTCATGGCGTAGGCCTTGGCCACGCCGTTCACGACGACGAGGTTGTCGCGGGTCGCGGCGACATCGAGCATGGAGGGGGCCTCGGGCATGCTGTACGTGATACGCCCGTAGATCTCGTCGCTGATCACCCACCAGCCGCGCGCCGCCGCGAGGTCGGAGATCGCGCGCAGCTCGTCGGCGTCGTACACCGCGCCGGTGGGGTTCGACGGCGAGTTCAGCATCAGCCCGCGCGTGCTCGGCGTGGCGTGCCGCTCGAGTAGCGCAGGCGTCACTTTGAGGCCACAGCTCGGATCGCCCGGCACGGCGATGACGTTGGCGCGCGCAATCCCGACCATCTCGACGTAGCTCACCCAGCTCGGCACCGGCATCAGCACATCGTCACCCGGCCCGAAGAGCACGAATGTCGCGTTCTGGAGCGCCTGCTTCGACCCGGTGGTCACGACCACCTCGCCCGCCGACACCGGCGCGTCGCGCCCGGCGCGGCGATGCGTGGCCGCGGCGGCAATCGCCTCGCGCAACGGCGCGATGCCGTCCACGGCCGTATAGCGCGTGGCGCCAGCGTCGAGCGCGGCCTTCGTCGCCTCGAGAATGAAGGCCGGCGTGTCGAAGTCGGGCTCGCCCGCGCCGAGGTCAATGATCGAACGGCCCGCCGCGCGCAGCGCCTTGGCCCGCTGCGAGACAGCAATGGTGGCCGACTCCTTGATGGAGGCGACGTTCGGCGATGGAACAAAGGGGTGCGACATGGTCGAGCCGGGCTCGCGATTGGAGGGCCGGGGTGAAACGCAGTAGATTGAGGGCGCACGAATAATTAGCGTCGCGTCGACGCTGACGCCATTGACAACCGAGGTCGCAGTGAGCGCTTCACCCGCCGCCGGCAACGCCGGCCGCAGCACGTCCGTCGCCCATTTCCTCGCCCCGCACTGGGGCCGCATCGCCGATCGGCTCGCCCCCGTGATTGATCGCGAGGGCGGCGAACCGGACTCGGCGCCCGCCGCGCTCCTCTGCGTCCCCGACAGCGGCGCCGCACTCGAGCTCGCCGCCGCGCTGCGGGCCGCGCGGCCCGGCGTCCCCCGCATCCTCCCTGTCACCGACGCGCTGCGCGCGGCGCGCGTGCTCCGCACGTACGGCGCGCCCATCGTCATCGCGACGCCGGCCGACGCCGAGCGCCTGCTCGCGGCTTCGGCGCTGCCGCTCGACGGCCTGCAGGTGGTCGCGCTCGTCTGCGCCGAGGAATTCGACGCCGATCAGCTGGCCGCGGTGATGGCCTCGGTGCCCAAGGACGCGCGGCGTGTCCTGGTGGCGTCCGAGGCGACGCCCATGGTCGAGATCCTGCTCGAACGGTACTTCCACAAGGCGCATCGGCTGGCCGACGACACCGCAGCCGAAACGACCCCCGCCCCGGTGCAATACGTCTGCGTGCGCAGTCTCGAGGCGTCGGATGCCGTGCCTGCCCTGCTCGACGACCTCGATCCGCCGTCGGCGACGGTGGTCACCGCCGACGCAGCCGCGGTGCACTCGGCATTGGCGGCGCACGGCTACCCGGCCGATGCGCGGATGGTGCAGGTCAGCGACGGCGCGGCACCGCCCAACGTGGCGTTGGTGCTGTTCGCCGGCCTGCCGTCGCCCGCCGCATTCGACGCGGCGATGGCGGCCAAGCCCGGGCGCGCCGTCGCACTCATCGCACCGCGCCAGCTCCCCACCCTGCGCCGGCTCGCCGGCGCCGGCGGCGTCACACCGTTCACGACGCGCCGCGCCCTGAGTGCGGCGCGCGCGCAGGAGGAGCGCCTGCGCAAGGAGCTGCGGGCGGTGCTGCGCACGGACTATCCCGCGCGCGAAATCGTCTCGCTCGAACCGCTGCTCGCCGAATTCGACGGCGCCGAGGTTGCCGGCGCGGCGTTGCGGCTGCTTGATGCCGCCCGGAGCGCGGCCCCCACGGCGGGCGGCGACGCGCGTCCGGCGACGCAGGTGAGCGCCACGCCCGAGCGCCCGACCCGATCGGCGCCGCCCGCAGAGCGACCCGGTAATCGCGACACGCGTCCGACCCGCGGCGCGCGCGTGCGCGATGACTTCCCTCTGCGCGATCCGGCGGATCGGCCCCGATCACGATTCGTCGACCGCACGGTGCGCCGTGACCGCGACGATGCGCCGCGCGGGCCGCGGCGTGATCGCGACGATGCACCACGCGGACCGCGGCGCGGCCCAGGCGACGCGCCGCGCGGCGGGGCCGGCGGCAAGCCGCGGGGTGACTACGGCGCCCGGCCGCGCGGTGGCTTCGCGCCCAAGCGCCCGGGATTCGGTGACAAGCCGCGGGGCGACGGCCCGCGCCGGCCGCGAGGCGAACGGTGACACAGCATTTCCAGCTCTCCGGCGGTTGGGTGGAGGTGATTGCCGGCTCGATGTTCAGCGGCAAGAGCGAGGAGCTGATTCGCCGCGTGCGCCGCGCGATGATCGCCAAGAAGCGGGTGCAGGTCTTCAAGTCGCATCTCGACAACCGCTACACTGGCGTCTTTGCGGTCGGCTCCCACGATGGCCGCACCGTTGAGGCCGTACCCGTGGACTCGGCCGCGCAGGTCGCGACGCGCATTGATCCGAATGCGCAGGTGATCGCGATTGATGAAGTGCAGTTTCTCGACGAGGGCATCGTGTCGCTTGCCAGTGACCTCGCCGATCGCGGGCGGCGCGTCATACTCGCCGGCATTGACACCGATTTCCGCGGCGAACCGTTCGGCCCGATGCCACGCCTGATGTGCCAGGCGGAGGTGGTGGACAAGCTGCATGCCATCTGCGTGCTGTGCGGCGCCCCGGCGACCCGCAATCAGCGGCTCGTGGACGGGAAGCCGGCCCACTGGGATTCGCCGCTGATCATGGTCGGCGGCACCGAGAGCTACGAGGCGCGATGCCGGGCGTGCCATCAGGTGCTGCGTGGCGACCAGCCACGACTACTCTGATCTGAGTCTGGCCTACGGCGCCGCCCGCGCTCCCCGCAATCGGGTGAAGTAGGCGCGGATCAGCGTCGTCGACTTCAGCTGGCGCACGTCGACGTCGAATGACTTGAGCGCCCGGACGCGCGTCCGGGCGAGCGGAAAGTAGGGCGGCCGACGATTCGTGTTCTGGCACGGGTCCAGCTGCCGAAGCATGCGAAACCCGGAACTCGTCGTACTGGTGTACGGATTGGCGAAGGTCTTCTCGACGATCCCCCCGACGATCTGCAGGCATCCGCCGGAGGCCGTGACGGAGGAGTTCAGCGGACAGGTGTACGTCGGCACCGTCAGCGTGGCGCCACCCGGGTTCGCCGCATTCACCGAACCGCCCAGCGCGAGGGCGACTCCCTGGAGGTTGAACTGACGATCGCCGCCCATCGTCAGCACGTTCCCGGCGGTTGTCGTCGGCGTGTTGTAGATGCGCGGACGGTTGATGGCATTGTCGATGATCGAGATCGAGTCCCTGGCGATCAGGCCGAGGAAACTGCGGCACAGGTTGGTCGTGTCGGCGGGGTCGGCGTCGTACATGAGATCGTCCATCAGCTTGATCACGCCGTTCACGTAGAGTGTCGCATTGCCTCGCACCGTGCCGTGCACGTACATGCTGCTGTTCAGGTAGATGACCCCGCGTGAGTCGGGGTTGTACACCTTGTTCAGCGGATAGAGATGCGGCCGCTCCACATCCTGCCGCACCGACGCCGGGAGCGTGGGGAGGTTGCTGTTGCCGGAGTAGGTGTCCCAGTAGCCCTCGTACGTCGGCTCGGCGGTACATCGCCCGGTGGCGACACTCTGGTCCACGGTGCACCGGAACGAGTAGCGCGTGAACGTAGTGTCCTGGCCGCCGTACTGCTGCGAACTGCCGCACGCGGGGCTCGAGCCCCACGTATACATCGTGACGGACTGAAACCAGTCCTGCGTGCACGCCGAACCGGTGGTGTACCGCTCGGTGTTGACGAGATACGGACTCCCCTGTGGATAGCACCGTGCGGTTGGCTGCTGCAGGATGGTCATGATCGCCGTGCGGTCGAGCACCGACATTGTCGTCGCCTGTCCCGAGGTGACGGTGGGGTATGTGCTGCTCTGGATGCGACTCCGCACCCAGTTCACCTTATGCATCACGACGGGGAAGAACTCGCGTCGGCCATCGATGGTGTACGAGGCGCCGCACTGGTTGAGGAGCACCGAATTCGAAAGGGAGACCGGCGACCCACTGAAGTAGACGGCGAGCTGGGTGGTGTCCGTAGCGGTGTTCAGGCGGAAGTACCGGAAGAACCCCTCGGTGGAATCGATCATCCCGTTGTTGTTCACGTCGATCGTGAGGAATTCCACCCGCCCGCGGCTCGCGCTCGACACCGACTCACGAAGTCCGCCGACGTCGGCCAGGTTGTAGAAGTAGGTGGCGAGGGACGACGCACCCCAGTACGCACCGGAGGCGGTCGGAAACGGGATGACCGTCGCGCCACCGGCCGAGGATATCGTGTCGGCCCATTGCGCGGTGCCACTGATGGTGCCGGCGGCGCTGACCGTATCCATGAACGCCGGCGCGGGTGAGCCGGAATTCGCCGCGATGAAGCGGTTGTTGGCGTGCACGCGACCGCCAAACGTCTCGCCGGCGCCAATGGACGCCGACGACGGAAAGTCGTTCGCGAAGAGTGTGTAGCGCGAGAACGGCCGCGACATCAGGTCAAGGCGCCGCGCCACACGGAGCCCGGAGGCATCGCTGACCGTCGCGACGAGGGTGATGTACGGTGTGTACGTCCCCGCAGTGTCTCCCGTGTAGCCGGCATACAGGTTCACGCTGAGCCCGGTCACGGGTGTACCGCTGGACGTGTAGACGGCCTGGTTGGTGAGCAACTGCTTGTAGCCGGTGTCGTAGAGCACAAGCGCGGTGTCCCGCTGCACGCGCGACTTGCCCAGCTCCAGCGCCGTCTCCACCGCGTACGTGAGGTCGCGCTCCTTGTCGTGGTACCGGGTCAGCATCCCGGAACTGCCCGCCATGTAGATGGCCGACGCGGCAAGCGCGGCCAGCGACAGCGTCATGATGAGCACGAGAATCAGCGCCGAGCCGCGGCGGTCGTGTGCGGTCACGGGAACGTCACCGTCGCGGTCCCCGAACGCACCGCGGAAAGTCCGGAGCAGTCGCGCGCCGCCAGACCGTATTCGTACGTGCCCGCCACGAGTGGGATGGCAAAATCCTGGTAGCGGTACGTGGACGCGCGCCGGGCGGGCCGGCTCGCGAGCGCCGTCCATGTCGACGCGCCACTCACCCTTCGATAGAGTACGTACTCGCGCACGTCGCGTGGCGACGTCGAGTCACCGGCCACGCCGGACCAGTCGAGGCGAATGTCGAGCTTCTGCCCTGCGGGTGCCGTCTCCACCGTGACGCCCAGCGAATCGGGCGTGGCTGGCACCGCGCCGCAGCGCGTCGTGAGCAGGCGGAACGCGCTGCGCAGCTTCACCGTGACGAACAGATTCCGATACACGTTCTGCCGGTTGCGCGCATCCCAGTACCGCCCGGTGGCTCGCACGCGAACGGCGGTGATCGAGTCGGCGCGGCCGAGGGAATCGTCCCAGTAGATCGGCAGCGTGCCGTTGGCGATGGCCGAGGTGCTGCCGCTGGCACCGGTGAGGAAGTACTGGAAGAAGTAGTTGGAGTCGGTCGGGATGTACAGGTTGCGCGTCACGAGGGTGCTGTCGCGGTCGTTCACGCGCCGGTACAGCACGTAGAGACCGCTGTTTCCGCCGGCCGTGTCGGGAAGCAGGTAGTACTGGATGGTCTCCGCCTGGCTCCACGCCCCGCTGGGGTCGGTGTACGAAGCCGTCGGGTACGTCTTGCTCGAGGTACGCAGCGGTCCGGCGCGCGACACCATCCAGCTGCGCGCCGTCAGACTGTCGAGCGTGGCGTCCCAGAAGGACGCGTTGGGGTCCGCGGACGTCGAGATCCCCTGGCGGTTCGCGTTGAACGCGATGGCCATCGGCGCCGCCTGCACGATCAGCGGCTGGCCGATGTCTCCGCCGGCGAGCCGCAAGTCGGACTCGATGCGCCAGACGGCGTAACGCGCGCTCTGGAAGGCGTCCATCCGCCCCGCGCCGGCGTCCATGGCGCGCGTCTGGGCGCGGAAGAACGGCACGGCGATCGAGAAGACGAGCACGGTGATCGAGACCGCGAAGATCATCTCGACCATGCTGAAGCCAACCCGCCGACGACCGGAGCGAGCCATCAGAAGGCAGAGATTACCAGCGACTTGGTGACCGTCGTTTCCGTCGCGGCGTGCGTCACCGTGACCGTCACCGTCACGTACTTCGCGGCGTACGACGAATCGACGGCCGTCACCGCGGTGGTGCGCGTGTACCCCGGGTACCCGCTCATGGACGGGTTGGCCGACGTGGTGGCACTGGTTTCCGTGGTGCCGTTGAACGTCGCGACGAGCGTCGCATAGGTGCGGTGCAGCTCGACGGCTTCGACGCGGGCCGTCGCCAGCTCACTGGCCACGGCGAGCGCGTCGTGGTCGTTGGTCAGCGACTGGAATCGGCGGGTGAAGTTCGACAGCCCGATGAGTACGCCGCTGAGGATCATCACGGCCATGATGACCTCGATCAGCGTCATGCCCGAACGGCGACGCGAGGCGCGCACGGAGGTCCCTGTCAGCATCCACAGGGAATGTGGCCACCACGCGGGTGTGGACGCCAGCCCTTTTGCCGCCGGGGCTGCGTTGGTGGTAACTTTGCCATGCCGCCACGACGACGGCCCTCACCCATTCCCCATGGGCGTCATCGCCACGCTGCTCCCGCTCGACCGCTGTCACCAGCGGGTTCACGGTGCCGTCCGTGGACAGCACACGCTCACGCCCTGTCGCAGCTGGGACGAGCTGCTGACGGCCTGCGCGAGTGAGCCCGTGCACCTGGCGATCGTCGACCTGTTCGCCGACGGGACGGCCAGCTTCGAGCGCATCCGGCAGTTGCGCACCCATTTTCCGCGCCTGACCCTCATCGCGTACGTGGTCGCCACGCCGCAGCGCGCCCGTGACCTCTTCGACGCCGGCCGCGCGGGACTCGACGGTCTCCTGCTCGTCGACCTCGACGATTCACCGCAGGCGGTCCGCGCGGTCGTCGAGCAGGCCGAAGCACGCGGCGTCGCGGCGCTGCTCCGGCACCGGCTCGCCGCCATGGACTCCGTGGCGCGCGACGCGATCCTGATCGTCATCACCCGCGCCCACATGCGGCTCACGTCGCATCGGCTCAGCGAAACGCTGTCCATCAACAAGGCCACCTTGCTCGACAAGCTTCGCGAGGAGCACCTCCCCGCCCCGCAGAAGCTCATCGGCTGGGGGCGGCTGATCGTCGCCGGCCAGATGCTCGACGATCCGAAGCGCAGCGCCGACGGCATTGCGCGCACGCTCGATTTCCCGTCGGGGTCGGCGTTCCGCAACATGTGCCAGCGCTACGTGGGGGCGACGCCGCTCGAGATCCGCGAGCGCGGGGGCGCCCGCTTTGTCACCGCGCAGTTCCTGCGTGCCATCGGCCGTCCCGCGCTCGCGGAAGGCCTCGAGGATCCGCCCACCCCGTGAAGTACAAGACCATCATCGAGCCGTTTCGCATCAAGACCGTCGAGCCGATTCGACAGACCAGCGAAGCGGAGCGCGCCGTCGCCCTGCAGGCCGCGCATTACAACGTCTTCCTGCTGCATGGCAACGACGTCCTGATTGACCTGCTGACCGACTCCGGCACGGGGGCGATGTCCGTCTCCCAGTGGGCGGGGATGATGCGCGGCGACGAGACCTACGCCGGGGCACGCTCGTTCTACGCCTTCGAGGGCGCGGTGCGCGACATCACCGGCTTCCGCCACGTGATCCCGACGCACCAGGGGCGGGCCGCCGAACATATCCTCACCGGCGCGATGCTCAAGCCCGGGGACATCGTTCCCAACAACCGGCACTTCGACACGACGCGCGCCAATGTCGAGCACCGCGGCGCCACGGCACTCGACCTGCCGATCGCCGAAGGACTCGACCCGCAGGCCCTGCATCCGTTCAAGGGCAACATGGATCTGGAGGCGCTCGAACGGGTGCTCAACGAGCATCCGGGCCGGGTGCCGCTGATCATGCTGACCGTCACCAACAACTCCGGCGGCGGTCAGCCCGTCAGCGTCGAGAACGTGCGCGGCGTCTCCGCGCTCGCGCGGCGCCACGGCATTCCGTTCTTCCTCGACGCCTGCCGATTCGCCGAGAACGCCTGGTTCATCCGCACACGCGAGGCGGGGTACGCCGACCGCGAACCAATTGACATCGCCCGCGAGATGTTCGCGCTCGCCGACGGCTGCACGATGAGCGCCAAGAAGGACGGCATGGCGAACATCGGCGGCTTTCTCGCGATGCACGACGACGCCCTCGCCGGGCGATGCCGCAACACGCTGATCCTGACCGAGGGGTTTCCGACGTACGGCGGACTCGCCGGCTACGACCTCGAGGCGATCGCGGTCGGCCTTTACGAGGCGCTCGACCCGGACTACCTGCGGTACCGCATCCGGGTGGTCGAGTACATGGCGGAGAAGATGGCGGCCGCCGGCATTCCCACCGTCCGTCCGGCCGGGGGCCATGCCCTCTACCTCGACGCCAAGCGATGGCTCTCCCACATACCGCCCTCGGAATATCCGGGCTGGGCGCTTTCGCTGGTGCTCTACCTCG
>JAKAJN010000091.1 GCA_021813725.1 bacterium
GCAGACGGCGCTTGAGGTGCGCGGCCAGGCAGTCGCTGGGCACGACGTCGAAGCCGACGCCGGGGAGCAGCATCACTCCGGCAGCTCGCGCCTCGGCATCGCGGGCGGCGAGCAGCTCAAACACGGCAATCTCACCGGTGATGTCGAGGTAGTGCACGCGATTGCGCAGACACGCGTCGGCCATCGCCCGCGCGGTTCGGAAGAACGGCCCTGCACAGTGCAGCACCACGGTGGCATCGCGCAGCAGGCGATCGAGCGCCTCCTGATCGTCGAGCGCCGCCACCCTGTACTCGAGCTGATGCTGCGTCGAGAGCGCCTTCAGGGCCTCGCCATCGCGTCCGGCAAGCACCGGCCGCACTCCGAGCGCCACACACTCGTCGAGCACCAGCCTCCCGGTGTACCCGGTGGCGCCGTAGAGGACGACTCCGCCCACCGTCTACGAGCCCGACCGGCGAGGAGCAGCCGACGCGCGCGCCTCGGCGTTCGTTCGCACCCCTTCGTCAAGGCCGTCGCGGAAGGTCATGCCATCGAGCGCATAGAACAACCGCTTGGTGTACGCCATTCCGCGTGACGAGTGCGACGCGAAGCCGAGCACGATCCGCTCAACCTCGCCGTGAAAGGCCGCCTCGCTGAGCACGCGACTGACCAGTCCGATGCGCTCGGCCTCCGCAGCCCTCACCAGCCGGCCGCTGGCGACGAGGTCGAACGCGTGCTTTTCGCCGACCGACCGGCGCAGCATCGTCATCACCATCGCGGGAATCGCCCCCATCCGTACCTCGGGATAACCGAAGACGGCATCTTCGCGGGCGAGCACCACGTCACACGCGGTCGCGAGTCCGGCACCACCGGCCAAGGCGCGCCCCTGCACGGCCGCCACCACGGGCTTGGACATCTGGCGAATGCCGAGGAAGAGCCGGCCGAGCGCGGACACCTCATCCGGCGCGCCGCCTTCCGTCTCCTCGAGCGTCGCCGCGAGTTCGGACACGTCCGTCCCCGCGCAGAAGTGATCACCCTCGCCGGCCAGCAGTACGGCGCGGACATCACCATCGGCCTCGAACTCCTCGAGTGCCTGACGCAGCTCGATCACCGTGTCGCGGTCCAGGGCGTTCTGCCGCGAAGGTCGCGCCAGCGTCGCACGGCCGATGCCGCCGAAGATCGCGATGCGAAGCCGCGGCTCGTCGCTCACGGCGCCTCCGGCAGACCCGCGGCACGTGCCTCGGCATCGGGGACGTCGAGCTCGATGCGGAGCAGCGCCGTCGAGTACACCTTGCCCTGCGCATCCGTCTTCAATGACAATGTGCCGCCGCCATCGAGAGCGCCGTGCAACAGGAAGTTGAGCGCCTTCAGGTTCGGGAGTTCGTAGCGATCCACGCCGCCCTCGATGACGCCGGCAAAGTGCCGCGCCACCCGGTCACGCGTGAGGTGCGTCGCGAGCACCGGATACCATTCGGGACGCAGCGCAATCACTCCGACGTTGGCCGTGTCGCCCTTGTCCCCCGATCGGGCGTGCGCGATGTCCAGCAGTCTGACGCGCATCAGCGCACCTCCACGCGGGTCTGCACCATCCGCTTGTCCACCAGCGCCGGCCAGTAGGCGACGATCTCCTCCACCTTGGGCCGACCGCCGGCGAACCCCGTGACGCTCGGCGGGCCGTTGAGCACCAGTGGCACAATCTCGCGCGTGAACCGTTCCACCTTCCGCTTGTCCGCGTCGCGCACGCCGATGCGGTACTGCACCTCGGGCGCGTTGCGTCCCGCGTCGCCGGCCAGCGGGCCATGCGTGGCCGAGGCGCCGACGAACTCGCTCAGGACCTTTTCGAAGTGCAAGCCGAGGCGGTCGAGGCGCTCGCGCAGGACGCGGTCGGCGAGTTGGGCCTTTTCGAGCGCATCGGGCCAGGCGTACACGAGCGACCCCACGGCCTTGAAACCGGAGCGATACGCGATGCTGACCTTCAGCTTGTCCGTCGCCGGCGCCCCCTTGATGCCGAACACGCGCACCCGGTCGTTGCCGGCCTGCTCGAGGCGGATGGACGTGAAGTCGGCCACGACGTCGGGAGTGATGTACGCGTGCGGATCGCCCATCTCGTAGACCAGCTGCTCCGTCACCGTGGGCACGCTCACGCGACCGCCGGTGCCTGGATGCTTGGTCACCACGAACGTGCCGTCGGCGTTGCCCTCGACGATGGGATAGCCCACGTCAGCCAGATTCTCGATGCCACGCCAGTCGTGCAGACAGTTGCCGCCGGAGCACTGTGCGCCGCACTCGATGATGTGCCCGGCGATGATGCCGGCGGCGAGCTTGTCCCACTCGGCGGCACCCCACCCGAACTCGTGCCGCAGCGGCGCCATGGTGAGCGCGGTGTCGGTGGAGCGGCCGGTGATGACGACGTTGGCGCCCTTCGCGAGCGCCTCGACGATGGGCGTGGAGCCGATGTAGGCGTTGGCGGCGATGACGCGATCGCGCACCACCGACAGCGGCTCACCCGTGTCCATGTTGTGCAGCGCGTGCCCCGCGGCGAGCAGTTCGTCAATGCGCGGCAGGAGGTTGTCGCCGGTCACGATGCCAATGCGCAGGGCGCCGGCGTGGCCGGCGCGCGCGGCCATCGCCTGCACGGCGGCAGCGCAGGCCTCAGGATTCACGCCACCCGCATTGGCGATGACCTTCACGCCGCGTTCGACGACGGCCGGCAGGACGCTCTCCATCGCCCCCACAAAGTCCCGCGCGTACCCCATCGCCGCGTCGCGTTCCTTCTGCTTCTGCAGAATGGACATTGTGACTTCGGCGAGGTAGTCGAGCATCAGGTAGTCCACCGGTCCGCCCTCGACCTGTCGACGCGGCGCCTCGGGCCAGTCGCCCCAGAAGCCCTGCCCCCCCGCCACGCGAACAACCCGGCTCACGCCTCACCTCCAATGCGACTCGGCAGCACGAACGGCCCCAGGTGCGGCCCGGGATTCTGCCATGCGGCGCGGAGGGCGATGCCCAGCACGGTGCGCGTATCCTCGGGATAGACGATGGTATCCACGTATCCCCTGGCGGCGGCAAAGCGAGTGTCGAGTTGATGCTCGTAGTCGGCGCGCATCGCCTCGACGGCTGCCTTGAGATCGTCAGACGGTTCGAAGCCCGCTCGCTTGGCGTCTTCCAACGACGGACCGTGCACCGCCTGCACGGCCGACTCGCCCTCCATCACGGCCATGCGACCCGTCGGCCACGAGAAGATGAAATCGGGGTCGAAGCCCTGCCCCGCCATCGCGTAGTAGCCCGCCCCCGAGGCGTGGTTCACGGTCAGGACGATCTTCGGCACGCTCGTCGTCGCCATCGCCTCCACGAAATGCGCGCCCGCCCGGATGATGCCGGAGTGCTCCGCGTCCTTGCCGACCATGAACCCCGAGACGTCTTGGACGAAAAGCAGCGGAATGCCATGGCGGTCGCAGCGCTGGATGAAATAGGCGACCTTCTCGGCGCTCTCCGTATAGATGATGCCGCCGAAGCGCGCCTCGCCGTGCTGCGTTCCCTTCACCAGGTGCCGCAAGTTGGCGATGACGCCCACCGGCGTCCCCTCGATGCGCGCGTCGCCGCAGATCATCTCGCCGGCAATGGCCGGCTGGAACTCCTCGAGCGCGCCGTCGTCGAGCAGGGTGCGCAGCACCGCGTGCATGTCGTACTGCATGCGATGGTCGTTGGGCAGCACGTCGTAGAGCGTCGCCGGATCGGCGCCCGGCACCGCGTCCGCATCGAATGGCGCAACACGCTCCGGCGGCGCGAGGCGCGCCACCAGATCGCGAATCTTCGCGAGGCAGGTCTCGTCGTTCTCCACCGCGTAGTGCGCCACTGCGGAGATGGCAGTGTGCGTGACGGCGCCGCCAAGCGTCTCCGCGTCAATGACCGCGCCGGTGGCGCCCTTCACCAGGTTCGGTCCACCGAGCCCCATGAACGACGTGCCCTTCGTCATCAGGATCACGTCGCTGAGCGCTGGCAGGTAGGCCCCGCCGGCGATGCACGGCCCCATCACCGCGGCGATCTGCGGAATGTGCAGAAAGCGTCGCATGATGGAGTTGTAATAGAAGATGCGCGCCGCGCCGTACTGCCCTGGAAAGACGCCGCCCTGGTACGGGAGGTTCACTCCCGCGGAGTCGACGAGATAGATAATCGGCAGGTGGCACCGCATCGCGCACTCCTGCGCCCGCAGGATCTTGCCGATGGTCTCAGGCCACCACGACCCGGCCTTCACGGTGGCGTCGTTCGCCACCACGACGCAGGGCCGCTCGCCGACGTGAACGAGTCCCGTCACCACACCTGCCGCGGGCGCCTCGCCGGCGTATTTGTCGTGTGCGACGAGCAGGCCAAACTCCACGAACGGCGTGTCGGCGTCCTTGAGGCGGGCGATCCGCTCGCGGGCGGTGAGTTTCCCCTGTCGATGCTGCCGCTCGATCTTCTCCGGACCGCCGCCGAGCCGGAGCCGCTGCTCAAGCTCACGCGCCGCGGCGCTCAGGTCGGCCAGCCGGGTGTTCACGCGTCCTGGGCCTGCCGCTCGGCGTACCAGCCGCGAATGTACTCGATCAGTTCCGTGGTCGGCGTGCCAGGGCCGAACAGCCGGCCGACCCCGAGCGCGGTGAGCTTGTCCATATCCTCTTTCGGGATGATGCCGCCGCCGGTGATGAGGATGTCATCCCGCCCCTGCTCCGCGAGCAGCTCGCGGACGCGGGGGAAGAGGGTCATATGGGCGCCCGAGAGGATCGAGAGCCCCACCACGTCCACGTCCTCTTGCACGGCGGCGCTCGCAATCATCTCCGGCGTCTGGTGGAGGCCGGTGTAGATGACTTCCATGCCCGCATCGCGGAGCGCAGCCGCCACAACCTTGGCGCCGCGGTCGTGACCGTCGAGTCCGGGCTTGGCGACGAGCACTCGAATGGGTCTGTCCATGAGCAGGGAAATAAACCGCGGCGCCGCGCGGCGGCAATAGAAGCGGTGAAACGGACGCGCGACAACGCTAGCTTACACCTGCGGCACACCGACCGCCGCTCCCATAGCCCCGGACGCCCCCCATGTTCCGAGCGCACCGTCGAGTTCTCGTCTTCCTTGTTGCGACGGCGACCGCCGCGCCGTCGATTGCCGCGCACGCGGCCGCTTCCAGCGCGCAGACGCCGGACGGCAAGGCGCTCTTCGAGACGCACTGCCAGAAATGCCACGGACCAAGGGGCCATCCGTCGGCCGGGATGAAGAAGCTGCTTCCGGAGCTTCCGACCTGGGACGCGGCCTTCTTCCGCAAGCGCACCGAGGAAGACGTCTTGCGCGTGCTACAGTCGGGCAAGGGCAAGAATATGAAGTCATTTGCCGATCGCTTGACGCCGGAGGAGCGGTCGGCCGTCGCGAAATACATCCGGACGCTGAATCCGTAGCACCTGTCGTGCGTGAAACGCCCGAATGCGTGTCAGGCAAATTACGGATTCGATCTGGTGCATTTTCCCACTTACAAACGCCGTACACCCCGTATACTCCATCCAACCGCAGGACGTAAGGAAACGCCGCACTCAGTCCCGGGTAGTACAGGTGTACGGATCTTAATCCCCCTTTCCGGAGTTGAAGGATGCGTTCGTTCTTTGTTCTCGGCGTTCTCGCCTTGGCCGCCTCCACCGCAGCCGCCCAAGGCGCCAATGGCAAGACGCTGTACGAGGCCAACTGCAAGAAGTGCCACGGTGTTGCCGGCAAGCCGTCGGATGGCATCAAGAAGATGAACCCGAAGATCGAGACCTTCGATGCGGCGTTTTTCGCCAAGCGCAGCGATGCCGACCTCGAGAAGGGGATCGCCGAGGGCAAGGGCAAGATGAAGCCCTTCCATGAAAAGATGAAGCCCGACGAGATTGCGGCGGTCGCCAAGTACATTCGCACGCTGAAGCCGTAGCAGCGCGTCTGCGGCGGGGCGCCGCTGTCCGGCGCCCCGTCGTCCCCAACAATCCGCCCCCCTGGCACGACAACTCTTCCCAGGGGTTGGCTCATGCGGCATGCGGCGCACTTTGCGCGCCTGGTTGCCCTTCTGGTCATCGTCGTCGTCGGCTTCCTCTTGGTGCGCGCGAAGATGGTGCCCAAGGACTTCGGCGTGAAAGGCCACTTTCGCCTCTCGGCCATCGCCGATGAGGCGGCGCGTGAACCGCGGCACATCGGCAGCGACGCGTGCGCCGAGTGCCACGACGACATCGGCGCTGCCTGGCGCGCCGGCAAGCATCACGTGCCGCAGTGCGAGAACTGCCACGGCCCCGGGCTGCTTCACACCAAGGTCGTGGCCGAGGATTCCACGCGCGGGTATCCGGACAAGATCCTCACGGCCTTCCCCAAGGCGATCAATCCCGGCACTGGCATCCGCGAATGCAGGTGGTGCCACCTGAAGACGTTCGAGCGACCGAGTGCCCTCAAGTACATCGTGAGTGTCCAGCAACACGTCGAGCAGCACGGGGGGACGTACACCTCCGCGTCGCGGTGCATCGACTGCCACGACCCGCACACGGCAGAGGTGAAGCGATGAGCCAACTCCCTCCCGACGACGTCACCCGCCGGGCCTTCCTTGAGACCGTCGCGCGCACCGGTGGCCAGAGCTTTCTTTTCGGCTCGCTGTTCGTGAACACCGCGCTGCTGCGCCTGCCGCAGGCTGGCACCGACGCCAAGGCGCGGGCCGAGGCCGAGGTGGGCAAGGGTGTCATCTACGGCTTCGTGGTGGACACCACGAAATGCATCGGCTGCGGTTCGTGCGTGCGCGCGTGTCGCGCCGAAAACGGCGTGCCCGACGGCTACAACCGAACGTGGGTCGAGCAGTACACCTTCTACCCGGACGGCGAGGTCTTCGTGAACTCGCCCAACGGCGGAGAGGACGGCTTTGCCGACCCGGCGCCGACGCGCAACAAGCCCACCGGCACGGAAGCACCGATGCGCGGCTTCTTTGTGCCGAAGCTCTGCAACCACTGCATCGACACGCCCTGCATCCAGGTCTGCCCGGTGGGCGCGTCGTTCAAGACCGACGAAGGCGTGGTGCTGGTGGACCACGAACGGTGCGTGGGGTGCGGTTACTGCGTGCAGGCCTGCCCGTTCGGGTCGCGCTATCTCAACCCCGAGACCGGCACCGCGGACAAATGCACATGGTGCCACCACCGTGTTGTGCGCGGGCTGCTGCCGGCGTGCGTGGTCTCCTGCCCGGCCGAGGCGCGCATCTTCGGCAACGTGAGCGACCCGCAGAGCCGGATCAGCCGGATTCTCGCCACCAATCGCGTGCAGGTGCTCAAGTCGTTCCTCGGCACGCGGCCGCGCACCCGCTACATCGGCCTCGACTCGGAGGTGATCTAGATGCACCACTACATCACCGAAGGGTACGTGCTGCCCAATCAGGCGCACATCTACTGGACGACGATGATCGTGCTGTATCCGTACATCACCGGCATCGTCGCCGGCGCGTTCATCATCTCGTCGCTGCACCACGTCTTCGACAAGGACGAACTGAAGCCGGTGAGCCGCTTCGCGATGGTGATGGCGTTTGCCTTCGCAATGTTCGCCACGCTCCCGCTGCTCAACCACCTCGGCCATCCGGAGCGGGCGCTGAACATCATGTTCACGCCCAACGTGACGTCGGCCATGGCCGGGTTCGGCTTCATCTACTCGGCATACCTGTTCATCCTGGCGGTGGAGATCTGGCTTGTCTACCGCACGGATATCGTCCATCTGTACGAGCACACCCGGTATCCGGCACTCAAGCCGGTGTACTGGCTGCTGGCGCTCGGCGTCCTCGACATCTCGAAGGAAGCCGAGGCGGTGGACCGCCGGGTGATGATCGTCCTCGCCTCGATCGGCATTCCGGCGGCATGCGGTCTGCACGGATACGTGGGATTCATCTTCGGCGCCATCAAGGCCAACCCGTGGTGGGCGAGCCCGCTGATGCCGGTGATCTTCCTGCTCAGCGCCATCGTCTCCGGCGTGGCGATGGTGATGCTCTGCTACATCATCATCCACTGGGTGCAGAAGCGCGAGATCAGCGGCCCGTGCGTCCACGCCCTCATCGAAACGGCGTGGTACTTCCTCATCATAGACGTCACGCTGGAGCTGCTCGAGCTCATCAACCACGCCTACATGGCCAACGAGGACTGGACAATCCTCAAGCAGTTGGTGACCGGCAAGCTCTTCGTCAGCATGTTCATCATCCAGATCCTGCTCGGATCGGTCGTCCCCTTCCTGCTGATGGGGGCGGTCGTGGTCTTCAAGCAGCGGGTCCCCGCGATGGCCCGCAACCTGATTGCCGTGGGGTGCAGCGTGCTGCTCCTGGCGCAGGTCGGCGCGATGCGCTGGAACGTCGTGATGGGCGGGCAGATGTTCTCGAAGAGCCTGCGCGGCTTCCTCAACTTCCAGGTGGACCTGTACGGTCGCGAGGGGCTGATCGCCGGCGCGGTGATCTTCGCGCTGCCGTTCGTGGTCATCTTCGTGTTCTCGCGCCTGCTGCCGCTGTGGGGGAACGTCGCGACGTTCCCGAAGGAGTGGATGAAGGAAGAACCGCCTGTCCGCCAGCCCCTGAAGGGCTGGACCAAGTTCACGTCGTGATCGCTCAGACTCCCTCTCTGGAGACGCTGGCATGACCGCCAACTTCTGGAACTACCTCATTGCCGCCGCCATCGCCGTCTTTCTCTTTCAGTACGGCGTACGGATCGTGAAACAGTACGAAGGCGGCGTCGTACTGCGCTTCGGCCGCCTGACCGGCGTGCGCGAGCCCGGCCTGCGACTCATCCTCCCGCTCATCGACCGGATGTTCAAGATCGACACGCGCGTCGTGACGCTGACGGTCGAGCCCCAGGAACTGATCACGCGCGACAACGTCACCATCAAGGTGGACGCGGTGGTCTACTTCCAGGTCGTGGACTGCGCCAAGGCGCTCATCCAGGTCGAGCACTACGGCCGGGCCACGTCGCAGATTGCGCTGACGACGCTGCGAAGCGTCCTCGGCCAGTCGGAACTCGACGAACTGCTGGCCCAGCGCGACAAGATCAACCAGAAGCTCGCATCCATCATTGACCACCACACGGAGCCCTGGGGGGTCAAGGTGTCGGTCGTGGAGGTGAAGGATGTGCTGCTCCCCGAGGGGATGCAGCGCTCGATGGCTGCGCAGGCCGAAGCGGAGCGCGAGAAGCGGGCCAAGGTGATCCGCGCCGACGGCGAGTTCCTGGCCGCCGAAACGCTCGGCAAGGCGGCGGTGATCATTCGCAGCAACCCCCCGGCGCTGCAGTTGCGCTACCTGCAGACGCTGACCGAGATGACCAGCAACGGCAACAGCACGGTCATTCCGGTGACGATGGATCTACTGGGCGGACTGAAGGCCGCGCTGGGCGCCGAATCGCAGTAGATTCTGCTTCGGCCGTCTCCGCGGTCCGCTGCGGGCGCGATGCGGCGCCCGCCCGGTCCGTGCGAGGATCACTCCGAATTGTCGCGGCTGGCCCGCCGCGAGCGCAGGAACCCGTCCGTGAGATCCGTCATCGCCGCATTCGCCCTGCTTCTGCTCGCCGCCTGCGGCGGCCGCGAAGCGCCTGCTCCCGTTCCGCCTCCCGCCGCCCTCGGCGTGCACGACGCGTGGACGCGCTCCGCCGATTCCGGCATGGTGACGGCCGTCTACTTCACCCTGCGCAACACCGAGGCGGCGGGGGTGACGCTGACCGGGGCCTCCTCGCCCATCGCCGAGTCGGTCACGCTGCACGAAACGCACGAGATGAGCGGCATGGTGCACATGATGGCGCTTGATTCGGCCGTCGTCGTGCCGGGCGATTCGGTGGTGCTCGCCGAGGGCGGCAAGCACTTCATGGTCAACGGGCTGCGGCGCAAGCTAGTGGCGGGCGACACCATCCCACTGACACTTACGTTCTCCTCGGGACGCACGCTCGACATCCGCGTCGGAGTGCGCGCGCCGTTCTAGGGCGTTTCCCTCGCTGACGCGATCGCGGAGGTGTCACGGCCTTGTGCCATTTACTTG
>JAKAJN010000092.1 GCA_021813725.1 bacterium
AGAGGGTCCGCGGTAGATCTCGGAGGTCGCGTTCGGCGAGGAACCGACATTGTCGAGTCCCCAGCTGACGCTGTGATTGCGGTTGAGGTCCACGCCGATTGCGCCGCCGGCCATCGGTCGGCGGTTTTTGCGCCAGAGGCGGTCGGACGTGAAGGTGAACTCGTACCCGTCCGGATTCACGACCGGCACAATCCAGATGTCGCGCGCCGCAATCAGCGAGTCGGTGCGCGCGTCGGTCGCGGTGGCGAGCTGCCGAATGAGCCGCAGCGCCATCTCGGTGGCCGCCCACTCGCGCGCATGGTGTGTGGCGAGGAACAAGACGTTGGCGCGCGTTGGCGAGTCGCCGCGCGCGCCAACCTTCACCGCGAGGATCGGCCGTCCCTCGTACGACCGTCCCACGGTGTCCACGCTGACGCGCGCATTCGCCGTGGCCAGCGAGTCCACCCAGGCGCGGATGCCGCGCTGCGGATCATCGTACGAGCGGTAGACGGTCGTCGCGGTCGCGACCGCGGCGAGCTGCATCAGGCGACGCCGGTCGGTGCCGGGGGCGGCGAGCAGCTGCGCGAGCGCTCCCGTGCGCTGGAGGCGCTGCAATTCATCCGGCGCGGCCACCACGAGCGCCGCGTTGCCATCCATCCCGACCACGTCGAAGCCGTCGGCCTGCAGCGCCGACGCGCTCGCGCCCGTCACGCGATACGTCAGGTGCTGCTGCGCCGACGCAGCGACCGGGACGAGCACAAGCCAGAGTGCGATGGCGAGCCCGCGCCGTGCGGCGGCGCCGGCGTGCGTTGGTGGGGTGTCGCGCAGCGCAACGATCGCCATCCACCACGTGTCGGCGGCGAGAAAGAGCTGGCGCAGGGCATCCACCCAGGCCTCCCACGCGAGCGCACGCGCATCCGCATCGGCCCGCACCATCGCTGCACCCAGCGACTCCAGGCGATCGAGCGCCGCCCACACCGGCGCGCCCGCATCGCTCACGCGCGCCGCGAGCGCCCGTCGGTCGGGCGCCGACCGGGGATGCCGCGATGCCGCGAACCCCTCCACGCCTTCCACGAACGCGCGCCGCAGGCGATCGCCCTGAAACGCGGCGGCCTGCCCCTCCACCGTCCGCACGCGCGCGGCACTGCGCCGGGCAGCAAGCAGCGGCGTGAAGAAGCGCGCGTGATCCTCGTCGCGCAGCCAGCGCGCCGCACCCAGCGCGCGTAACGGCCGCGTGAGTTCGGGAATCGTGAACTCGGCGTCGCGGTCTGTCACGGCGTCAGGCGTCGAAGGTGCTGTAGCGATAGTCGCCGGTCAGCTCGCGGCGGCAGATCGCTGCCCGCTCTCCCGTGCGCGCCTCGTAGCGCAGCACGAATGCCGGCAGGCGCTCGCTGGTGAACTCGGCGCGCGCGATCCCGGTGAGCGCAATGGCCGCCTCGATCGCCTCGGGCGCCCCCTCCACTTCGAGCAGCGTGTCCATCCGCGGGTACCGCTCCACTCGGCACCCCGCGCCCTGCACCTCGTAGTGCTCGATGTCGCGGTCAATCTCGCGGATCACCACGAAGCCCATCCGCTCGAGCAGTTCGGCCATCGCGGCGCCATCGCCGCACGGCGTGGAGATCTCCTCGCGCACCTTGTAGCCGCTGTCGTAATGCGTGGGTCCCTTCCAGTCGAGCGCGGCGTGGCGCCCGGTGGCGTCCTCCTGCACGCGCAGGCGCAGCACGTGATCCTTGGCCAGCAGCTCGCGCGACGGAAGGTCGTAGCGGGAGTCGGAGAGCGAGCCGCGGAACACCTCGCGCGCGCCCGCGGCGAGCAGCCGCGCGCGCAACGCCGCCGGATCCGCCACGACACCCTTGAGCTCGACCTCACGCATCGCAGATGGCCCGAAGCGAGGCATCGAGGTCCGTGAAGTCCTCGAAAACGGCGTGCGGATCGTGCGCCGCGAGGTCGGCCGCGGAGTAATGGCCCGTCGCCACCGCGACGGCGCGCGCGCCGATGCCGCGCCCGCATGCCACATCGGCCGGGGTGTCGCCGATGATGATCACGTCGCGCCCCGGCACCGCGAGCCCCATCAGCGCTTCCGCCCGTGCCTTGGCGATCGCCGGCAACTGCGGACGCAGCTCGTGGTCCGACCCGAACGCACCGACGCGGAAGCGCTCGGGCGCGAGCCCCGCCGCCCGCAGCTTGATGGACGCGCCGGGAGCGATGTTGCCCGTCAGCAGTCCGAGCAGGACGTCGGAGCGCGCCTCCAGCGCGTCGAGGAGCGCCGCGATCCCGAGGTGCATGCGCACGCCGTGGTCGCCCGATGTCACCGTGTGTTCGAGGCGCGCGAGATAGTCGTCCAACAGCGCGGGCAGGCGCGCGTCGATGTCGGCGTCGGCGAAACCGGCCATCCGCATGGACTCGCGCGCAATCTGCTTGTCCGTCTTGCCGTCGTACCGATAGTGCGTTGGGCCGATGGTCCCGAAGTGCACCATCAGCGCCCCCTCCATGGCGCGTCGCCCGACGCCGCCGCTCGCGAGCAGCGTGCCGTCGATGTCGAAGAGCACGACGCGAGTCATGAGCGCGTCAGCAGCAGGCCGGAGAGCACGGCGGCGGCGCCAAGCCCCTGCGCGGCCGTGGGGTTCTCGCCGAGCGCGATCCACGCGACCAGCACGGCGATAATCGGCTGGAGATTGCTGAACATCGACGTGCGCGTGGGACCGAGGAGCCGGATCCCGCGGTACCAGATGAGATACGCGATCACCAAGGCAAAGAGCGCGCCGTAGAGGACCGCCCCCCACGCTTCGGCCGGCAGCGCCGTCCAGTCGGTGCGCCCGATGGCGGGGAGCGAGACGACGCTGAGCGGGAGCGCGCCGCCGATGAGCGTCAGCGCCGACACCTGCACCCCGTCCACGTGATGCGTATACGGCTTCAGCAGGACGGTGTAGAGCGCCCAGCTCGACGACGACGCGAGGATGAGGAGGTCGCCCGTGATCGCGGCGGCGCCCGGCCGCTGCACCGCCGTGCCGCTCATCACGGCGCCAATGCCGGCGATGGAGAGCACGATTCCAGCGTAGCCGCGCGCCTGCAGGCGCTCGACGCCGCGGAGACGGCCGAGGATCGCGATGAGGACGGGCGTTCCCGCCATCACGAGCGAGGCGTTGCCGGCGCGCGTGCGCGCCATCCCCTCGACGAAAAGCACCTGGTAGAGTCCGTGCCCCAGCACGCCGAGCGCGAGCAAGGCCCAGAGCTGGCGGCGCGGCGGCAACGCCGCCCCCCGCGCCCGCGCGATGGCCAGCAGCGTGAGCCCCGCCAGCACCACGCGCACCGCGTTGAACGCGAGCGGCTCCATATGGCGGAGCCCGATCTTCACGACGGAAAAGTTCACGCCCCAGATGGTCGCCATCAGGAGCAGCAGCAGGTCGGTGACCCAGAGGCGGTGGTGGGGCGCCGCGGCGGGCGCGTCGGTCACGGTCATCGGGAGAAAGTTAGTCCCGACGCGGCGCAGACGGGGGCACGTCGCCGGCCACGCCGCCGCTCCAGCGGAAGAACATCACCGTGATGATGCCAAAGATCACCGCGGCGCCGGCCAGTTCCATCACGCCCCCGGCGAGGTGCTGATCCTCGAGCGGCGACCAGACGGGCCACGGCGGCGCCAGCTCGTAGATGCCGTACATCGGGAACGCGCGCACGAGCATCACCATCGCGATGCCAGTGTGCACCAGGGTGGAGAGGAACAGGTACAGCATGCGCACCGGCACGCTGAACCACGCGCGTGCCGGCACCGCGACGATGATCGGCCACCAGAGCACGAGTCCGCCGACCAGCCAGAGCGTGTCAATGACGAACGCGCCGACCTGCGACGGCATCAAGCCGTCCACCACGGCCGGCACGTGCGTGCCGATCGCCACCAGGTTGAAGAGCACGCCAGCGATGATGGGTTGCGTGACGAGGTGTAATAGCTGGCGCCCCGGCCCCCGCGTGGGCATCGCGGCGGCCAACGCCTGGCGCGTCGCCAGCAGCAGGAGTGGCGGCGCGACGAGGGCGAGCGCCACGAACTGCACCGCGTGCGCGCTGGCCAGGTATCCCGCCGCCAGCGGACCGAGCGGCCAGTCCAGCACCTGCCAGACGAGGCCGACCGCCGTCCAGCCACCCCAGTACGCGGCGCGCGACGCCCCCAGCGCACGGCTGCGCCGTGACAGCGTGTGGAACGTCACCGCGAGCAGGGCCACCATCAACCAGACGCCGGGATAGTACTGCGGCTCCCACGTCCATGGCTTGCCCGACGCCGAACACCACCACTGCATGCTCAGCGCCCTCCTTTCCCGCGCACCTGCAGCAGGTGCGGGATGTCCTCGGCCCAGTCAAGCTGGCGCGTGCCGAACGGGTACAGCACGTGCGCGGAGTCGTCGGCGGTGAAGACCAGCACCGTGGCGGGATGCCCCACCTCGTAGCGGCCGGCCGAGTCCGGGGCGGCACGCATCGCCGGTGGCAGGCCAATCGCGCTCATGATGCGCGCCACGTCCGCGTCGTCGCCACGCAGCCCGACGAAGGCCGTGTCGAACTGGTCGAGCCACCGCCGCAGAGCCGGCAGCGAATCGCGCGCCGGATCGGCGGTCACGAAGACAAAGCGCGTCTTCTGCTGGTCCTCGAACGGCAGCGTGCGCAGCACCGCCGCCACGTTGGCCACGTGCACGGGGCAGACGTCGGGGCAGTTCGTGTAGCCGAAGAACAGAAACGTGAGCCGGCCGCCCGTTTCCTTGGCGAAATCGTACGGCAGTCCGCGCGTGTCGGTGAGCGTGAACGACGGGCGCGGCAGGGCCGGCTCGATGGCCACACCGTGTCGGGGCGTCGCGTCGGTGCACGCCGCAGTCAGCAGCAGCAAGACGGCCGCGAAAGATGGAAGCAGGGCAAGCCGGGGCATTGGAGGAAAGCTAATCGAGCGACCCGCACGCGGCCTCGCATCGGTGCTCGCCCGCGTCGTGCCCGCGACGTAAATTTCCGCCCATGTACTGCTCCTTCGCCCTCTTCGCCGACGCCGCCAACCTCTCGCAGGAGGGCAAGCTGAACGTGCTCGGCGTCTTCGACGCGCTGCACGTCGCCACCGTGCCCGCCGTGCATCCGCGGGCCACCCTCGTCGTCCGCCTCAAGGCAAGCCCCGACGATGCGGGGACGCATGCCCTGTCGCTCGCCTGGCTCTCGCCGAGCAATGACGAGATCTGGTCGTCGAGCGGCGAGGTGGAGGTGCACGCGCCGCCGCCGGGGGCGATCGAGGTCGACATCCCCGTCATCGCGGCCATTGACCTGCCGATCGCGGAAGCGGGCGTGCACGTGATGCGCGTGGAACTCGACGGCGAGACGGAAGCGGAAGTCGGCCTGCACGTGCACGTCGGCAGCACCGTCGCGCCGCTCGCCGCGGGCGGGCTCGTCTCCTAGTCGGCGAGCCCGGGGACGCCGTCGCGTCCCGCGGCGGTGCGCACAGCCCGTTCGATGGCCTGCTCGAGCGCCGCGACCGCCAGCATCTCCGCGCGTACCGGATCGGCCGCGGCGCCTGTCAGTGGGCCGAGCGCAAAGATCACGTCGCCATCCACGAGCGACCCCGCTGGCCGTACCCGCCGATGCAACGCGGCTCCGGCCGCGCGCGCCACGCCCTGCAGCGCCAGCTTGTCGAGCACGCCGTCCACGACGACCACCGCGATCGTCGTCTGGTGCGCGTTGCCGAACGCGCCGGCGAGTCCGTGCGCGGCCAGCACACGTTCCGCGCCGGCGAAGCTGTCGTCCAGTCGCGCGCCCGCAATGATGCGGCCGCTCGCATCGCAGACGTCGCCGAACGCGTTGACGGCGGCGAGGGCCGCGACCGCCGCGCCATGCGATTCGACGGTGGCGATGCCAACGCCGCCCTTCATGCAGTGGGCCGGCCCCAGGGCCTTGCCCACGGTCAGACCCGTTCCGGCGCCCACGCTCCCCTCGGCGCCGAGTGACGACGCACGTTCGCAGGCCTCGTAACCCATCGCGCTGGTCGGTCGCGCATCGAACCGACCCAGCGGCAACAAGTCGAACAGCACGGCTGCCGGCACAATCGGCACGACGCCCGCGCCGACCGGAAAGCCGCGCCCGCGCTCCTCCATCCAACGCATCACGCCGTCGGCGGCCGCGAGCCCGTACGCGGACCCACCGGTCACCAGCACTGCATCCACGCGATCCACGTGATGCCCCGGCTCGAGCAGCGCCAGCTCTCGCGTCCCGGTGGCGCGCCCGAACACGGCGCACGCCCCGCGCAGCGGCCCCACGTCGCCGCGCACGACCGTGCACCCGGTCGCGCCAGCTGCGTCGGTCGCGTGTCCCACCGCGACGCCGAAGCGGCGCAGGTCGCCGCGCGCCGCGTCGCTCACCGCGCCGGCGGCAGTGGATCGCCCTCGCGCGGCCCACCCTTGGCGGCGCAGTCGCGGCACCGCACCACGCCCTTCATCTCGCACATGTTGCAGATGAAGGTGCCGCACTCCTGGCAGGGGTAGCCCTCGGAGGCGCGTTCCTCGCGTCCGCAGGCGCGGCAGATCATCGCGTCCTTCTCGGTCATCGTCGCTCCCTCCTCAGGCGCGACCGCGCGGGCGGTCGGCAAGGTTGTATTCCTTGATCTTCTTGATCAGCGTCGCGCGTGCGATGCCGAGTTCGCGCGCCGCGTGCGTGCGGTTGAAGTGGTGCGCCTTCAGCGTGCGGTCAATGTGCGCCTTCTCCACGTCGGCCAGCGTGCGTGGCGTGTGGTGCGCCACGTCGGCGCCGCTCGACGCCGTGATCTCGCGCGCCAGGTGCCGCGCCTCGATGCGGCCGGCGCCGCGCGCCAACAGCAGCGCCCGTTCGAGCGTGTTGCGCAGTTCACGGATGTTGCCCGGCCATCCATAGCGGAGCACTGCGTCGAGCGCCTCCTCCGACAGCGCGGTCGGCGCTTCGGGAAGCGCCGTCGAGAGATCCGCCAGCACCTGGCTGATGAGTTCGAGCATGTCGTCGCGCGTCCGTTCCCGCAGCGGCAGCAGGCGCACCGGCATCACCGAGAGCCGGTAGAACAGATCCTCGCGGAAGCGGCCGGCCGCCACCTCCTCGCCGAGGTCGCGGCTGGTCGCCGCCACCACGCGAACATCGGGAACGATCTCCACCGTGCCGCCGTGTCGGCGGAAGCCGCGTCCCTCGAGCGCCCGCAGCAGCTTGGGCTGCAGCTGCGGCGCGAGATCGCCAATCTCGTCGAGGAACAGCGTGCCACCGTCGGCAATCTCGAACAGTCCGCGCCGCGCCGGCTTGCCCCCCGCCCCCTCCTCGCCGAACAGCTCGAGGTCGAGTGACTCCGACGTCAGCGCGGCGCAGTTCACCTCGACGAACGGTCCCGCGCCGCGCGGGCTCTGCTGGTGAATCAGCCCGGCCACCCGCCCCTTCCCCGACCCGCGCTCGCCGGTGATCAACCCCGTCGTCCGATCGCTCTGCGCCAGCGTGCCCACCTGGCGCGCGAGCTCCCGCATCGCCGGCGACGAGCCGACGAGCACCTTGGAATCGGCCGCGCGCTGATCGAGCAGGTAGCGGTTCATCCGGCGCAGGTGCGACTTCTCCAGCGCCCGCTCCGCCGCCGCCGCCAGGTGGCTCAGGTCCACGGGCTTCGTGAGGAAGTTCTCAGCGCCCTTGTGCAGCGCGTCCACCGCCATCGGCACGTCGCCGTACGCGGTGACCATGATCACCACCGGGTCATCCTCGCGGATCTTTGCGAGCACATCGAATCCGGTGATGTCCGGCAAGCGGACATCCAGCAGCACGAGATCGGGACGGAGGCGCCAGTACGCGTCCACGCCGTCGTTGCCAGTGTACGCTTCGGTGACGACGTGCTGGCCGTCGTGGCGGAAGAACATCGCGAACGCCGAGGCGATCGCGACTTCGTCGTCGATGATAAGAATTGAGGCCATCGGTCAGGTGGCGGGGGTAAGCGGAAGCTCGACTTCAAACGTGGCGCCGTGGCCCGGCTCCGACCGGGCGCGCAGCGCGCCGCGATGCTCGCGCACGATGCCGTCGGAAATGGACAGGCCGAGGCCGGTGCCCGCACCGCGCGGCTTGGTGGTGAAGAAGGGATTGAAGATATGCGGCAGGGCCTCCGGTGCGATGCCGGGGCCATTGTCGCTGATCGTCACGACGAATGACGCGCCCCGCACCTCGCTGCTGACGGAGACCGTGCGTTCGCCCGGCTGGTGCGCCACCGCCTGCTCGGCGTTCGAGAGGAGGTTGATGAAGACCTGCTGCAGCTGGAACGGGTCGGCGTGGATCAGTGGCGGGTCGGACATCAGCGCGACGGAGAGCGTGATCTCCTGCATCCGCAGGGCATACCGGCGCAGGTCGATGGTGTCGCGCAGCGCCTGATTCACGTCAGTCGGAATTCGCTCGGCCTGCCCCTGCCGTCCGAAGGCGAGCAGCTTGCCCACGATCCGCGACGCCCGCTTCGCCTCGCGGGTGATCGTCTCCAGCGCCCGCGCGGCATCCTCACCGCCGACGCCGCGCTCAAGCACCTGCGCGTACGCGAGGATGCTGGTGAGCGGCGAGTTGACCTCGTGCGCCACGCCGCCGACCAGTTCGCCCATCGCCACCATCCGGTCCTGCCGGATGGCCTGGTCGAGCAGCAGCCGTTCGTCCGTCACGTCGCGGGCGATCGCGAGCACGCCCGTCACGCGCGTGTCCTCGACAATCGGCGCGGTGATGAGCGTGGCGTATCCGCGGACGCCGCTGGGGTGCGTGAAGCGAATGGTGCTGCGCGCGCGCTGGCCGGCCAGCGCCGTCACGAAGGCCTGCCACATCGCCGGCACCTCGGACTCCTCGACCAGCGTGGCAAACGGATGACCGAGCAGCTCCTCGCGTGGCTTGCCCGCAACACGCGCCATCGCCCGGTTCACGGCCGTCAGGTTGCCCTCCTCGTCCACGCAGACGATCGCGTCCTCCGCCGCCTCGACGAGTCGGGTGTAGCGCGCCTCGGCGCGCTCGATCGCCGCCGCGTGCTCGCGTTCCTCCGTGACGTCGCGGGCCACCGCCAGCACCCCCACCACGACGCCGGCACGCCGCATCGGCGAGACCGACACCGCGAGCAGTCGCCGGTCGCCGCTCCGGCGCGTCACATGCATCTCGACGCGCAGCATCTTCCCCGTCACCGCCGCCGTGAACGCATCCTCGATCTCCTTCGACTCGGCCGGCTCGAGGAAGGCGTGGAACGAGCGCCCCACGATCTGGGCGCGTTCGTAGCCGGTCACCACCTCGCCGGCCGGGTTGACCGACGTGATCGTGCCGCGCGTGTCGAGCGTGATGATCGCCTCCGACGCCATCTCGACGAGGTCGCGGTAGCGCGCGTTTGCCACGAGCACCTCGTCGCGCGCCTGCGTTTCGTCGGTCACGTCGCGCAGGGTGATCACCAGTCCGCGCACCTGCTGCTCGTCCTGCATCGGCGAGAGCCGCACCGAGACCTGCCGGCGACTGCCCGCCGTCGGCACGACCGTCCCCTCGATGCGCGCGGGTTCACCGCGCCGGGAGTGCGCAATCGCCTCGGCCCACTTGGCCGCCTCGCTCGCCGGCACCATCCCGCCCAGCCGCCCGCCGATCAACTCCGTCGCCAGACCGAACAGCCGGTGCGCCGCCGGGTTCGCAAACTCCACGACCCCCTCGACCGACGTGACAAGAATCGCATCGGCCGTGTTCTCCACCACAAGCCGATGCTGCTCGGCGAGCGCATGCATCGCCGTCTGGTCGCTCACCGACACCACCGCGCCGCCCGTCCCCGGGTGTGGCGCGGCGAGGATCTCGAGCACGCGGCCGTTCCACGCCGATCGCAACTGCTCGCGCGCCGCCCGTGGACCGAGGATCGCCTGGCCTACCGCGGAGTCTTCGGCCAGCGGCCGCGGTTCATGCAGGATGGTGTCATAGAACTCGCGGCCGCGTGCGCCGTTCGCCGAGGGAAGCCCCGCGATCTCGAGG
>JAKAJN010000093.1 GCA_021813725.1 bacterium
TACCATGGCCAACGACCGCGCACTTGCAGATCCCGCCCTCGACTCGGAGGGACTCCTCGCCAAGGAGGCCCGGCTGATCGCGTGGCTGCGCACGCAGGGCTCGGTCCTCATCGGCTACTCCGGTGGGGTCGACTCGGCGTATCTGGCTTGCGTCGCGATGGAGGCGGTCGGCCCGGCCCGCGTGCTTGCCGTCATCGGCCGCAGCGCGTCGTATCCCGAGGAGCAATGGGGTCGCGCGCGTGAAGTGGCCGACCGGTTCGGCGTTCCGGTGCACGAGATCGACACCGACGAGATGCACGATTCGCGCTACGCGGCCAATCCGGTCAATCGCTGCTACTACTGCAAGACCGAACTGTGGGGCAAGCTCGTGCCGGTCGCGCGCGCGCGCGGCCTGGCGGTGGTGGTGGACGGCACGAACGACGACGACACGGCCGACTTCCGTCCCGGTGCCAAGGCGGGGCGCGAGGCCGGCGTGCGCTCGCCGCTGCAGGAGCTTCGCTTCACCAAGGACGATATCCGCGCGCTCTCGAAGCGGCGCGGCATTCCCACCTGGTCCCAGCCGTCGTCGCCGTGCCTCTCGTCGCGCCTGCCGCATGGCACCACGGTGACGCCGTTGCGCCTGCGCAAGGTGGAGCAGGCGGAGCGCGCCCTGCGCGGGCTCGGCGTGACGGGGAACCTGCGGGTGCGCTACCACGGCACCACGGCACGCGTGGAGCTGGACCACGACCAGCTGGACCACTGGATCGCACCGGCGCGCCGTCGGAAGGTTCGGGACGCGGTGCAAGGCGCCGGCTTCACACACGTCGAGCTCGACCTGCGCGGCTTCCGCAGCGGCTCGCTCAACGCGCTCGCGCGCGAGGAGCGCGCCGACGCCCGCATGCTCAGCCTCATGGAGGGCGACTGATGTTCGGATGCCTTGGACGGCTCGGCTGCTTGATCCTGCTGGCGGTGCTCGCGGTCGGCGGCTGGTACACGAAGCCTTGGTGGTATCCGCGCGTGCGGGCGATGGTCGTGGCGTCGCCACCCGCGCCGAGCGTGACGTGGGCGCCGATCACGGCGGCGGACGCCAAGGCGGCGGCGGCGCGCGTCGCGCCGCTCGCCGCCGCACGCGGCGCCGTCTTCGCCACGCTGACCCCCGCCGAGTTTGCGGCGCTGCAGCTCGAGCCGGCGATGAAGATTCTCGGTTCCGCCGCGGGGAGTCCGGCGGCGTCGACGCACGGCGATACGCTGTTCGTGCGCGCCAACGTCGCGGTCACCGAACTCGGCGACCCCAAGTCGCTCGGCCCGCTGGCCGGAATGCTCGACGGCCGTCAGCCCGTGCTCATCGGTGGGCGGCTGGCGATGGCGGCGCCGGGGCTGATCGGCCTGCATGTCACGGAGATGACGGTCAAGGACCTGCGGCTTCCCGGTGCCCTCATCGAGCGGATCGTCGCGCGCATCAGCGTGCGACAGCGGAGCGACAGCGTGGGGCGCGGCGTCATCGCAATTGCCGCGCCGGCCGGCGTGGCCGACGTGCGCGTGACGAACGGCAAGGTGGTGCTGTACAAGGCGGTGCCGTGACGGCGGGACTACGGGTCGGAGGACGGGGAGAATCGGCATGAGCCGCCGCATCCTGGTGGTGGACGACGAGCAGGGGATTCGCGACGCGCTGTCGCAGTTGCTCGAGTACGAGGGGTACGACGTGCGCGCCGAGGCGTCGGGCGCGGCGGGATTGGCCGCGTACGAGCAGTTCCGTCCGCAGCTCGTCTTTCTCGACGTGAAGATGGCGGGGATGGACGGCCTGGAGACGCTGCGCAAGCTCCGGGCGCTCGATCCGAACGCGGTCGTCGTGATGATCAGCGGGCACGCCACGATCCAGAATGCGGTGGAGGCGACGCAGGGCGGCGCGTACGACATCATGGAAAAGCCGCTCGACACGGATCGCATACTCGTTACATTGCGTAATGCCGTGGGGCATCTCGCCCTGCGCGAGGAGAACGCGCGGCTCCGCGAGGTCGTCGAGCAGAAGTACGAAATCGTCGGACGCTCGTACGCCGTGCGCGCGCTCATCGACACCATCGATCGCGTGGCGGCCACCGACGCCCGCGTGCTCATCACGGGCGAGAACGGGACCGGCAAGGAGTTGGTGGCGCGGGCGCTGCACCGTCAGTCGCGCCGCGCGTCGGGACCCTTCGTCGAAGTCAACTGCGCCGCCATTCCCAGCGAGCTCATCGAGAGCGAGTTGTTCGGGCACATGAAGGGGTCGTTCACCGGCGCGGTGCAGGATCGCGCCGGCAAGTTCGAGCAGGCGGACGGCGGGACGCTCTTCCTCGACGAGGTCGGCGACATGTCGCTGGCGGCGCAGGCCAAGGTGCTGCGGGTGCTGCAGGACGGCGAGGTGACGCGCATCGGCGGCGCGCGGCCGCGCACCGTGGACGTCCGCGTGCTCGCCGCCACGAACAAGCGGCTCGAGGACGAGATTGCCGCCGGCCGGTTCCGCGAGGACCTCTACTACCGGCTGAATGTCGTGCCCATCGTGGTGCCGCCGCTCCGCGAGCGGCGCGACGACATTCCGGTGCTGATTCAGCATTTCCTCGACCTCTTCGCGCCGCAGGGGAGTGCCGCGCGGGGCATGGAGCGCCTGGCGGCCGATCGCCTTGCGGCGCTCGACTGGCCGGGCAACGTCCGGGAACTGCGCAACACGGTGGAACGGCTGCTCATCCTCTCGCGCGGCGCCCAAGTCGCCGTGGCGGACGTGGAGCGCCTGGTGGGCACCCGCGTCGCCGACGGGTCGTCGCTCGGCGGCCTCGATGTCTGCAAGACGTTCGAGGAGTTCAAGCTCGCAGCCGAGCGCGCCTTCCTGCTCGTGAAGCTGCGGGAACACGACTGGAACGTCGCGGAGACCGCGCGCGCGCTCGACATGCCACGGTCGAATCTCTACAAGAAGATCGAGCGCCATGCCCTGGCGCGGGAGCAGTCATGAGCGAGCGCAACTGGGACGCCGAGCTGAAGAAGATTGACCGCCAGCTCGAGGGCGTGAGTGACGAGGCGCTCTTCCCGACCCGGACCGCCAAGGGAGCGCCGGCGAAGGCGCAGGCCGCGGAACTGCAGAAGACCACGACGACGTGGGGCGTCTTCCTGCGCCTGTCGCTGACGGTTGCCCTCGGCGTCGGCATGGTCATGTGGCCGTACAGCGCGCGGTGCGGGGCCGGACTCGCCGGATACCTCGGCGCCGTCGCGGCGTTGCTGGTGAGCGGGATCTGGTCGTCGGTCTGGTCGTTCCGGCATCGCGCGGCGAAGGCGCACACGCTTTCGCTGCTGCTCGTGCTCTGGGGGTTGGTGCTCTCGGCGATGGAGGTGCTGCCGCGCGTGGGGTACGCGAAGCCGACGACGGAGCACCCGGCAGTGTGGAGTTGTGCGAAGTAACCACGGACGGCAGACGGTGGACGGTGGACGGTAGACGGCAGACGCGGGACGGGGTGTGTCATCGGATCGCCGACGCCCATCGTCCGCGTTCTCTCGACCCCGCTGGCGCCGTCAGAGGAGTAAGTTCCCTGAACGAGGGGACGCCCGATCGACCGTCCACCGTCGAAAGTCCACCGTCTACCGTCCACCGTCTGCCATCCCCATGACCACATTCAAGAGCTTCATCGCCGGCGAATGGGCCGAACCGGCCACCGGCGAATACGTCGAGAACCGCAATCCGGCCGACACACGCGACGTGATCGGGCGATTTCCCAAGGGCGACGAACGCGACGTGCAGCGCGCGGTCGCGAGCGCCAAGAAGGGCTTTGCGCTCTGGAAGCAAACGCCCGCGCCGGCGCGCGGCGACGTGCTGCGCCGGGTGGGCGACATCCTCGTGCGGCGCAAGGATGAACTCGCCGACCTGATGACGCGCGAGATGGGCAAGCCGCTCGCCGAGACGAAGGGCGACGTGCAGGAGGGCATTGACACCGCGTACTATGCGGCGACGGAGGGGCGACGCCTCTTCGGGCACACCGTGCCGAGCGAGCTGCGCAACAAGTGGGCGATGTCGTTCCGCCGCCCGATCGGCGTCGCGGGGATCATCACGCCGTTCAACTTCCCGCTCGCGATTCCGACGTGGAAGATCTTCCCGGCACTGCTCTGCGGCAACGCCGTCGTCTTCAAGCCGGCCACCGACGTGCCGCACACGGGCCACGTCCTGGTGGAGATCCTGCTCGAGGCAGGGCTGCCGCCCGAGGTGATCCAACTCGTGCACGGTCCGGGACGCGTCGGGAACGCGATCGTCAACCACCCCGATGTGGCGCTGGTGTCGTTCACCGGGTCCACGGAGACGGGAAGCAAGATCGGCGAAGTGTGCGGACGTACGCACAAGCGCCTGTCGCTGGAGATGGGCGGCAAGAACGCGATGATCGTGCTGAACGACGCCGATCTCGATCTCGCGCTGGACGGGGTGCTCTGGGGCGCCTTCGGCACCACCGGACAGCGCTGCACCGCAACGAGCCGGCTCATCGTGCAGGAGGGTGTGCACGACCGGTTCGTGAAGATGCTCGTGGATCGCGCCGCCGCGCTGACGCTGGGCGACGGCCGCCGGAAGGGGACTGACGTCGGGCCGCTGGTGAACGAGGCCGCGCGGGAGAACGTCGAGCACTACGTGCAGATCGGCAAGGACGAGGGGGCGACGCTCGCGCTGGGCGGCGCCAGGGCCACCGGCGGTACGCTGGACCACGGCTTCTTCTACCAGCCGACCATCTTCACCCAGGTGAAGGCCGGGTCGCGCCTCGAGCAGGAAGAGATCTTCGGCCCCGTGCTCAGCGTCATCAAGGTCAAGGACGCCGACGAGGCGTTCACCGTGAACAACGATGTGGCGTACGGGCTCTCGTCGTCGGTCTACACGCGCGACGTGAACGTCTCATTCCAGGCGCTGCAGCAGTTGGACAACGGCATCACGTACATCAACGCGCCGACCATCGGCGCCGAGGCGCATCTCCCGTTCGGCGGCGTGAAGGCCACGGGGAACGGCCACCGCGAGGGCGGGTGGGAAGTGTACGAGTTCTTCTCCGAGACGAAGGTCGGGTACATCGATTACTCGGGGGCGTTGCAGCGGGCGCAAATCGATAACTACTGACGGAAGACGGGAGACGGGAGACGGGAGACTGATGACTGATGACGAAGGATGGCTGGTCTCGACCGTCTCCCGTCTCTCGTCTCCCGTCTCCCCTCACTTGCTTCCCCTCTGAACTCTGAGTATCTCCCGTCACCTCCATGTCCGACACCGAACTCCCTCCGGTCGAGTCGCCCACGCCGCGCCGCCCGCGCTGGCGCGCCCTGCGTGCCTTCTGGGAGTGGTCCAAGTCGATGGCGACGGCGCTGGTGCTGTTCTTCCTCATCCGCTCGTTCATCGTTGAGGCGTTCAAGATTCCGAGCGGCTCGATGGAGGGGACGCTGCTCGTCGGCGACTTCCTGCTCGTGAACAAGATGGTCTACGGGGCGGAAGTGCCGTTCACTGGCGCCCGACTGCCGGCCGTGACGGCGCCGCGCCACGGCGACGTCATCGTGTTCCGCTGGCCGGTGGATCCGAGCAAGGACTTCGTGAAACGCGTCGTCGGCGTTCCCGGCGACACGCTGGGCATGGTGGACGGCATCCTGCAGCGCAATGGTCGCACGGTGCGCGAGCGCTACGTCTCGCACACCGAGCCCGGCGCGGACCCGGCCGGCGAGGAGTTCCGCTGGCAGCAGCGGTACCTCGTGCCGCGCACGCCGGCCGGCGTGTCGTACCATCCGTCGCGCAACAACTGGGGACCGCTGGTCGTGCCGCGCGAGCACCTGTTCGTCCTCGGCGACAATCGGGACAATTCGCTCGACAGCCGCTACTGGGGCTTCGTCCCCGACTCGATGGTGAAGGGGCGGCCGCTGCTCGTCTATTTCAGCTACGCGCCCGACAGCGCGCGTGCCGCGCCATTCTTGACAAACGTCCGATGGCACCGCCTCGGCACGCGCATTCACTGACGACGAGGGCTTCCGGACGGTCGGGACGGAGGCCACATTCTGCACCGTATGACTGACCCATCCGAGCGCACGGTGCGCGCGCGCCTGCCCGGCGTCCACCGCAAGAAGCAACCGGCGGAGGAAGGATCGCTGGACCAGTACTTGCGCGACATCAGCGTCTTTCCGCTGATCACGCGCGAGGACGAGGTCGAGCTCGCGCAGCGAATCCGCGCTGGTGACCAGGAGGCGCTCGACAAGCTGGTGCGCTCGAACCTGCGCTTTGTGGTCTCGGTCGCCAAGAAGTACCAGAACCAGGGCGTCTCGCTCTCCGACCTGATCAACGAGGGCAACCTCGGCCTGATCCGCGCCGCGCACAAGTTCGACGAGACCAAGGGGATCAAGTTCATCTCCTACGCCGTCTGGTGGATCCGGCAGGCGATCCTGCAGGCGCTCGCCGAGCAGTCGCGCATCGTGCGCGTGCCGCTCAACCGCGCCGGGACGCTGCATCGCATCGGCAAGCGCGCCAGCGCGCTGCTGCAGGAGCTGGGGCGCGAGGCGACGCACGCCGAGATTGCCGACGGGATGGACATCACCGAGGAGGAAGTCGCCCGGACGATGCTCATCTCGCAGACGCATCTCTCGCTGGACGCGCCGATGTCGCCCGGCGAGGACAACCGCCTCCTCGACTATCTCCCCGACACCGAGAGCCGCACGCCCGACGAGGAGACGTTCGAGAAGGCGCTGACGGAGAGCATCCACGAGGCGCTGCGCGGACTGAAAGAGCGCGAGGCGAAGATCCTCCGCCTGTACTTTGGCCTCGACGGCGCGGAACCGATGACGCTCGAGGAAATCGGCGAAGTCCTGAACATCACCCGCGAGCGCGTCCGCCAGATCAAGGAGAAGGCGCTGAGCCGCCTGCGGCACATCAGCCGGGCCAAGGCACTGGAGTCGTATCTGGGGCAGTGATCGGCGCCGGGTGATCGGCGCCGGGTGAACGGCGCCTGGTGAACGGCGCCGGGTGAACGGCGCCGGGTGCGGTGCGGGGGAGAGGACGCAATCGGTTATCTTTCCCCATTCCCCGATCGACCATCGGATTCCTGAATCGCGATCCTCAATCGGAATCCTCGGTCCACGTCCGCACTCCCATGCCCGCTTCGTACAGCTTCGACGTCACCACCGGCGTTGACCTCCAGGAAGTCGACAACGCGGTCAACCAGGCGCAGAAGGAGTCGAGCCAGCGCTACGACTTCAAGGACGCCAAGATTCTGACCATCGAGTTCGCGCGCGCCGAAGGCGTGATCCGCCTGCACGCCGACCATGACATGCGGATGCGCGCCCTCTTCGACATCGTGCAGTCCAAGCTCATCCGCCGCGGCGTGCCGGTGAAGAACCTCGACGTCGGCGAAAATGTCCCAGCCGGCGGCGACACGCTGCGCAAGGAAATCACGCTCAAGCAGGCCCTCGACGGCGAGACCGCGAAGAAAGTGTCCGCCGCCATCAAGGAGGCCAAGCTGAAGAAGGTGCAGGCGTCCATCCAGGGCGATCAGGTGCGGGTGTCGGGCCCCGACAAGGATGCCTTGCAGGAGGCGATGGCGCTCCTGCGGCGCGGCGATTTCGGCGTCGAGCTGAAGTTCGGGAACTACCGGTGAGGTTTGCTGTCGTCACCCTGGGCTGCGACAAGAACACCGTCGACAGCGAGCGGTATGTCGCCGAGCTGCGCGCGCACGGCGGTGAGCCGGTGACGGCGCTCGACGAGGCCGAGCTGATCGTCGTGAACACGTGCGGGTTCATCGACGCGGCCAAGCAGGAGTCGCTCGATGCGATCCTCGGAGCGGCGCAGTACAAGGGCGACGGCGCCTGCCGTTCGGTCGTGGCCGTCGGATGCATGGTCGAGCGCCACAAGGCGGAGATGCAGGCCGCGCTCCCGGAAGTGGACCTCTTCCTCGGCGCGTCGGAGTCCGACCGGCTCGCGGCCGAGTTGCACGCGCGCGGACTGATCGGCGATCCTCAGACGCTGCATCCCGGCGTGCGCCTCTACACCGGTGACACGCCCTGGGTGCGCTACCTCAAGCTCAGCGAAGGGTGCGACCACGGGTGCGCCTTCTGCGCCATCCCACTGATGCGCGGGCGCCACCGGTCGTTCGCGCTCGACGACATCGTGCGCGAGGCCCAGCTCCTCGAGATGCAGGGTGCGCTCGAACTGAACCTCGTGGCGCAGGACCTCGCCCACTACGGCCGCGACCGCCGGGATGGCGTGCGGCTCCCCGAGGTGCTGCAGGCGCTCGTGCGCGAGACGTCGATCCCGTGGATCCGGAACATGTACTTGTATTCGGCGGGGATCACCCCGGCCCTGCTCGACGTGATCGCCAGCGAGCCGCGCATCGTGCGCTATCTCGACATGCCCATCCAGCATGCGTCGAATGTGGTGCTCGAGCGGATGCGCCGCCCGGAGCGCGAGCAGAGCATCCGCGAGAAAGTTGCCCGCTTTCGCGCGGCGGTCCCCGGGGTGGCGATTCGCACCACGTGCATTGTCGGTTTCCCCGGGGAGACCGAACAGGACGTGACGACACTGCTGGCCTTTCTCGAGGAAATCGAGTTCGAGCGGGTCGGTGTCTTCGCGTATTCGCCACAAGAGGGGACGCGCGCCGCCCAGTTGCCCGACGACGTGCCCGATGCGCTCAAGCGCGAACGGCTCGAGCGAGTGCAGGAACTGCAGCGCCACATCACGGCGAGCCGGTACGAGTCGCGCGTTGGCGCGCGCGCGCGCGTCCTGGTGCAGGAGTCGGCGACCGGCGGAGGCGCGGCGTCGGGGCGGCTCCCGTGGCAGGCCGACGACATCGACGGCATCACGTCGCTCGACCGCGACGTGCCGGCCGGACGATTTGCCGACGTTGAAGTGCTCGGCGTCGTGGACGACTACGATTTCCACGCGCGCGTGCTCGCGGTGGACGAACCGCGCACACGGAAACCCGGCGTCGCACGCGCCTTGCCCGTGATGTCGAGCACCGTCGGGAGCTACGGCCGGTGACCGGACGCCGGCTGGCGGCGGCCGCGGCCCTGCTCCTCATCGGCGCGTGCGTCACCACGCGACTCGGTGTGCCGACGGAGGAACCCATCCGCGTCACCGCGCCTCCCCCGGCGCCCGCTGACACCGTCGTCGTTGCCGCGCCGCGTCCCGAGGACGTGCCCCGCGACGAACCGCCCGACCTGCGACGTGAGGGAGGACGCGACGTGCGTGTGGCGCTCGCCACTTCGGTGCCGATGCCCGGCGTCGCCGCCACCGGCACGTGGCGGCTGTTCGACGCGCGCGAAAGCGTGCTGCTGCGGGGGCGCCCAGGTGACGCGTGGACGCTCGAGCGGCGGGACGATGAGTTGCGCGCCGTGAGCAGCGGCGGTGACGCCACCGCGTGGCGCCCGGCGCCGCTCGTGCTACGCGTGGACCGCGCCGACGATTTTGTGCTCTACAATGGCCGGCGCTACCGCGGCGTGCTCCGTTTCTTCGCGGCCGACGACGGCGTGGGCGTCCTCGTCGTCAACGCGCTCGCCGTGGAGTCGTACCTGCGCGGCGTCGTCCCCCTCGAAATCGGCGGCCGCACGCCGGCGGAGCAGGCGGCCGTCGAGGCGCAGGCCGTGGCCGCACGCAGCTACACGTATGTGCGGCTTGCCGCCGCAGGAGGGAGCGCCGCGCGGCATGCCAACTATGATCTCCTCTCCGGCACGGCGGACCAGGTGTACGGCGGCGCCGACGCCGAGCGGCCGTTCGGCGACGCCGCTGTCGCCAGCACTGCCGGACTCGTGCTCAAGTATGGCGGTCGCACGGTGGACGCGCCGTACTCCGCTTCCTGCGGCGGCGAGACGGCGAGCCCGGATGAAGTGTGGAGGTCCGGGAGCCAGCCGTACCTGCGTCCGGTGAGCGACCGCATTCCCGGTACCCAGCGCTACTACT
>JAKAJN010000094.1 GCA_021813725.1 bacterium
GAGGGTCATAGACGGGGCGCGAAGCGCCCTCGAAGACCCGAGAATTTCGCAAACACCTCCCCCGCCCCGCCGCGCTGCCCGCGCCGAGCGCGCAGATGCCTACTGCGGCGGGCGCTTCTGTCCGAGCCGTTCGAGCAGCGCGCCCAGTTCGCGGATCTCCTCGCCGTAGCGCGCCCAATCGCCGCGCCGCTGCGCCTCGATAGCTGCCTGGTAGCGCCGCTGCGCCTCGGCGACCGCGGCCTGCGTTGCCGGGTCGAGCCCGCGTGGTGTCGCTGACGCGGTCGGCTCGGGGCCCACCGCGCCCGTCGTGCGACGCGCATCCACCGCACCGCCGAACAGGTCGGCCAGCGCCGCCTCGAGCGTCTCGCGCATCACGACATGGTTCTGGTATGCCACGACCACGCGCTTCAGCTCCGGGATCATCCCGCCGTCGGCCTGCAGGTACATCGGTTGCACGTACAGCAGCGCCTTTTCGATCGGGATCACCAGCAGGTCGCCCCGGATGACCTGCGATCCGCGCTGGTCCCAGAGTGACACCTGTCGTGAAATCTCGGTGTCCTGGTTGATCCGGTTCTCGATTTGTCGCGGGCCGAAGACAAGCGTCTGCCGTGGGAAGCGGTAGACGCGCAGGTGGCCGTACGCGGCACCGTCGTTTCGCGCCACCATCCACGCCGCCAGGTTGTCCTTGCCGCGCGGCGTGAAGGGCGCCATGTAGATGTACTCCGCCGCCGCTTCGTCGGGGAGCCGCATCACGATGTGGCGCATGAACGGCACCGACTCGTTCTCGCGCGTCACCACCGGCACCTGCCACTCGTCCTCGCGATTGTAGAACGTCGCCGGCGTGTTCATATGGTACGTCACGTAGCGCGACGCCTGGGCGCGGAACAGCTCGTCCGGGTACCGGATATGCGCGCGCAAGTCGGCCGGCATCCGATCGAGCGGCTGGAAGACGCCGGGATAGATCTTCGCCCACGTTCGAATGATCGGGTCGCTGGCATCGGCGACGTACGGCGTCATCGTGCCGTGGTAGGCGTCAATGACCAGCTTGACGCTGTTGCGCAGGTAGGACGTGCCGTCCACCGTGCGATACGAGTAGGGATAGCGGGTCGTCGAGGTGTACGCGTCCTGGATCCACTGCAGCGAGCCGTCATTGGCGACGACCAGGTACGGATCGCGGTCGAGGCGCAGGAACGGGAAGGCCATCCTGGCGCGCGCAACGATGTTGCGGTTGTACAGGATGCGGCTGTCGGCGCCGATGTCGCCGGAGAGCAGGAGTTTGAGCGACCCGAAATGCGCCGCCATCACGAGGCGCCGCAGCACGTTGCCCATCGGCACGCCGCCCGTGCCGTCGTACGCCCGATAGACGTTCGCGTCCCCGGCCGGGTAGTCGAACTCCTTCTGCGCGGTCCGCACCACCGCGTAGGCGTCGGTGAGCTCGCCAAAATAGAGCTGCGGGCGCGTGACGCGGATGGATCCGGTGGTGGAGGGAGGCAGGTCCTTCACGAAGAGCACGGGCAGGCCTTCCGGCGTCACCTGATTCACGGGGCTGACCGTCAGCCCCATGCCGTGCGTGAAGGTCAGGTGCTCGTTGATGAAGGTGCGCGTTGGCAGGGAACTCGAATTGAGTTCGCGCGGCGACAGGAGCACCTGGCGGTACCGGCCGTCAATCCAGTAGCGGTCGTCATCCACCGACACGAAATCGTAGTAGGTGCGGATCTCCTGGATCTGGCTGAACGTGCGCAGCAGCGGCTCGCGGTCCCACAGTCGCACGTTGTCGATGGTCGTGGCGTTGGCGCGCAGGTCGGCGAGCGTCAGGTCGGCGTCGCCGCCGAGGTCGCGCACTTCCACACTGTCAATGCCCCAGGCACGGCGCGTCGCCGCGATGTGCCGGGCGAGGTACGGCTCCTCGCGCGTCAGCTCGGTGGGCGCCACGATGAACTTCTGCATCAGCGCCGGCGCCAGCGCGCGACCAATGAGTGACAAGGCGAAATAGCCGACGAAGGCCAGCACCGCATTGAAGCCGAGCTGGCGGCGCACGCCGCCCACCACGACATACACCGCCGCGGCGAGCGCGCCGATGGCCGTCAGGCGCAGTGCCGGCAGCGTCGCGTGCAGGTCGGTGTAGCTCGCGCCGACGAGCGGCCCCGTGGTGGAGAAGAGCAGGCCGGCGGCGTCCACAAACCAGAGCTGCAGCGCCCAGAGGACGAACATGACCGCCAGCACGACGGCGAGGTGCATCCCCGCCGCCGGCTCGATGCGCAGCCGCCGCGGCGTGATCTCGATCTCGCCGCGCAGGAAGTAGACGCTCGTGAGCAGCAGCAGGAGCAGGATGGTGATGCTGGTGAGCACCGCCAGCACGGCGGTGAGCGCCGGCAGGGTGAACGCGTAGTACGCGACATCGCGTCCGAACACCGGGTCCGTGACGCCGAACGGCGTGCCGTACAGCGCGCGCAATACCACGTCCCACAGCGAGTTCGCGCCCGCGCCGACCAGCAGGCCGATGCCGATGGCAACCGGCCGGCTTAGCCGCTGGAGCAGCGACCCGAGGTTGAACGAGGAAACATCCACCCCCGTGCGCTGCATCACGCGCACGACGTCTGCCACGCCGCCCTGCGTCGCCAGGCGCAGGTTGAGATGCACCAGCCCGCCTGCCGCGAGCGCAACCGTCGCGAACAGCAGTCCCTTGGTCAGGAGCGTGCGGGTGAACAGCACTTCGAAGCCGAGTTCGTGGAACCACCAGTAGTCCACGAGCATGCTCGTGGCCTCTGGCAGGAGCACGAACGCGACGAACGCGACGAGGGCAATCAGTACTATCGGAGTGAAGCGCGAACGGGCCACGGGGACCTCGGTGATTGCATCCGACGGCGCCTCGCCGCCGGGGTCGACTCCAGTATATCCTTCCCGCACGCGCCCCGCGCGACCGTCGCTAGAATCGCGACGGATCCCGCCGCAGCACCACCTGTGCCTTGCGCGACACCTGCCCGTTGCGATACCAGAAGGGCACGTCGATGCGGGAGCCGGAGAACGTCCCGTCGAGGATCTCGATCCCCTTGCCGCCGCGCTTCGGGTCGGGAATGAAGCGCAGGGTATTCCCGTTCGTCTCGAAGCGCCCGTAGACCGTCATGGACTGGATCGGCTCGCGCCGCATCGTCGTTCCTTTCTCGGCCAGCGCCTGACGGTACCGCAGGGCGCCGCGGAACTCGTTGCGCGCGCGCAGCGACAGCACGAGTTCGTCGAACTCCACCAGGTAGCGGGTGCCGTGCGAATCGCTGACGAGATCGGTGGACGGGAGCTTCCCTCCGTTCAGCGAAACGGCCACGTAGCTGGCCAGCATCGGGCCCGCCTGGGCAGGCGAGGCGGCCGCGGGCGACTGCGCCAATCCGTCAGCGCCGCCAACCACGCCAGCCAGCAACATTCCAATGAATGCAGTTCGCACGTCCGAAGTCTCTCTGCGAACCATTCTCAACGCAATGGCTCCAGAAGAGGGATGACGGGGATTCCACCAGCGAAATACCCGCAGGATGGTAGGGAAAGTCTTTAGGAAATACCCCGTCACTCCCCGACAGACGGGGCTACCACCACTATGGGAATTTGAAAACGCCGAGGTTGGTTTCCTCTTTCCCCCCACGGGCGGATTTTCCCGACACTTGCCTCGGTACACAAGTGATCCGAGCCCGGCGTGCACGCCACACCCCTTGCTCCCTCGTGACCGCGCCCGCCGTCGCCATCCCCATGAGGTGCCTGCGCGATCATGTCAGCCTCCGCCACCGCCGCTCCCGCGCCGCCGAAAGTGCTGCGCGTCCCTGAGCATACTGTCGAAATCGTCTCCGACTCGGGCGAGGGCGCCCAGAAGTGCGGGCAGATCTTCGGCGCCGTCTCCGCCAAGATGGGCAACGGGGTGTGGACCGTCGAACTTATCCCCGCCGAAATCCAGCCGCCGGCCCGCGTGCCGGAGGGCGCCAGCGGCAACCGCATCCGCATTGGCGAGCGCGCCGTCACCAACTGGGGCGACCGCACCAACCTGGTGATCGCGTTCAACGAGCAGGTGCTGCTCGCGCGGCACCGCGTGGACGCCCTCGCCGACGACTGCGTCATCCTCATCGAGGACAAGTGGGTGCGGCACGACGATCCGGACATCGTCGCCCAGTGGGACGCCGCCATGAAGGAGCTGTCGTCCAAGCCCTACCGGATCATCCCGGTGGCGATGGAAGACCAGTGCCTCACCATCACCGACACCCCCCGCAAGGGCAAGAACATGTTCGCGCTCGGGATGCTCGCCCGCATCTACGGGCGCGACATGGAGCGCATCAAGGAGCAGATCGCCCACACCTTCCGCAAGAAGAGCGAGGAGGTCTACAAGACCAACGTCGCGCTCCTCGAGCTGGGCTTCCATTGGGCTGAGGACAACGTGCCGCTCCGCGTCGAGATCCCGACGCACGCTTCGGACAAGCCGCTCGTCGTGATGAACGGCAACGAGGCGATCGGCATGGGGGCGATGGCGTCGGGGATGGAGCTGTGCGCGATGTACCCCATCACGCCGGCGACGTCCGTCACGCACTACCTGTCCGAGGTGTTCGAGAAGTTCGGCGGCACCATTCACCAGGCCGAGGACGAGATTGCCGCCGTGGGCGCCGCCATCGGCGCGTCCTTCGCCGGCAAGGTGGCATTCACCATCACCTCCGGCCCGGGGATGGCGCTCAAGACGGAGTTCCTCGGCCTGGCGGTGATGACCGAGACGCCGCTCGTGCTGGTGGACGTCCAGCGCGGCGGGCCGAGCACCGGCCTCCCCACCAAGGTGGAGCAGTCGGATCTGCTCGCGGCGATGTTCGGCCAGACCGGCGACGCGCCGCACATCGTGATGGCGCCGGCGACGATTGAGGAGTGCTTCCACATCATGATCACCGCGCGACGCCTCGCCGAGACGTTCCGTACGCTCGTGATGGTGATGACCGACGCCAACCTCGCCACCGGCGTGACGCCGTACCCGAAGCCGGCGCTCGACGAGAAGTGGCAGGCCGCGCCGCTCGACCTGGCGCCGGTCAAGGACGGGCAGAAGCCGTACGACTGGGATCCGCAGACCGGGCTCAGCGAGCGCATCATCCCCGGACGACCGGGCGGGATGTTCACGCTCACCGGGCTTGCCCATGACGATCGGTCGAAGGTGGCGTACAGCGCCGACATCCATCAGCGGTCGTCGGCGATGCGCAGCCGCAAGATTGCGGTGCTGCAGAGCTTGCTCCAGCCGCCCAAGGTCTATGGCGAGGACAGCGGTGACCTGCTGGTCGTCGGCTGGGGCAGCACCAAGGGCGCCATCGAGGAAGCGGTGGATCGTGCCCGCAAGGAGGGGCTGAAGGTCAGCGCCCTGCACCTGCGCTTCCTCTCGCCGCTCGAGCCAGGACTCAAGGCGATTTTCAAGAAGTTCAAGAAGGTGCTGGCCGTCGAGATCAACTACTCCGACGAGCCGGATGACCCCTACGTGACCGAGGAGAACCGGCGTCGCGGCCAGATGTCCATCCTGCTGCGCAACGCGACCCTGGTGGATGTGGATTGCTGGGGGCGCGTGCCGGGCGAGCCGCTCCGCCCGATGTCGATTCTTGAAGCCATTCGCGGCCGTCTGCCGCGTGGAGGTGCTGCGTGAGCTACACCTGTGGACTGCTCCCCGTCCTCGATACGCATGAGGACCATCAGTACGAGATGTCGGAGTACGAAGGCGCGCGCGCGCGCTGGTGCCCCGGCTGCGGCGACCACTCGGTGCTCACCGCGGTGCAGCGCCTGCTGGCCGCCGAGCAGCTGATTCCCGAGCAGACGATGTTCGTGTCGGGCATCGGCTGCTCGTCGCGCTTTCCGCACTACATGAAGACCTACGGCTTCCACGGCCTGCACGGCCGCGCCCTGCCGGTGGCGACGGGCATCAAGCTGCACCGTCCGGAACTCACGGTCTTCGTGACGATGGGCGACGGCGACTGCACCTCCATCGGCGCCGGCCACTGGCTGCACGCGATGCGATACAACGTGGACATGACGGCGATGCTGCTCGACAACGGCATCTACGGCCTCACCAAGAACCAGACGTCGCCGACCACGCCGCAGGGCTTCAAGTCGAACACGCAGCCGTACGGCTCGTACCTTCCGTCGCTCAACCCGATCGAGGTGGCCCTCGGCATTACCAACGCGTCGTTCGTGGCGCAGACCGCCGAATGGGCACCGTCGCACCTGTATGCGACGTTGCGCGCGGCCTACAAGCACAAGGGGTTCAGCTTCGTTCGCGTCCTGCAGCGCTGCCCGGTCTACACACCGTCCATCTTCCAGAAGGCGGTGCAGGACCCGGACCGCATCCAGATGCTCGTGCACGACGACGGTGTGGTGACGCCCGACCTCGAGAAGATCTACAAGGCGCAGCTGCACCACGATCCGCGCGACCTCGCGGCAGCCCGCGCGCTGGCCGAGCAGACCGACCGCATCATCCTTGGCGTTTTCTTCAAGGATCCCTCCAAGCCCCGTTACGAAGAGATGCGCCGCGTGGCCCCGCGTACGCCGGCCGAACGCGTGTCGCTGCTTGAAAAGGAGTTCTCGCGCTATGCCGTCTGATCCGCGCGTCACCAAGGCGCTGGCTGCACTGGCGCAACCCATTGCCGAGTTCCGCGCTGCCGTGCAGGGCGCGCTGGCGCAAGCCGACGACTTCCTCGCCGCACAGAATGCCGACGCCGCCACACAGGCGGCGCGGGCGGCGGCCGAGCTGGGCGCGTTCGCCGCGACGCACGTGGACGCCGCCAAGTTTGCGGCGATGTTTCCGGCCGTTGCCAAGGCCGACAAGCCCTCCACCGCCGTGCTCAAGAAAGCCGCCACGATCCTGCGCAACGTCGCGGCGCAGGGCGACGCGGCCTGCCTCGCCTCGGTCACCGAGGGGCACAAGCTCGGCGCCACCATCGATGCCGCGCTCGCCGCGGTCGGTCAGGCGTTTGGGGCGATCATCATCACCGAGTTGGTGCGCGGCGGCCGGTACAAGGCGGCCGAACACGACCGCCTGCTCGACCCGACCGAGTTCCGCGCGTGGAACAACGCCGAGCGCCGCTTCGCGCCGCCGCTCGTCGTGGAGGTGGACGGCGTCGACCTGCACGCCGGCGCGCTGCTGGACTTTGCCGACGGCCGCGAGAAGATCGTGCTCGTGGTGCGCGGCGCGGCGCCGCCCGCGGCGCTGGTGCGCTGCGTGACGCCGGGCACCTTCGTGCTGCAAACCGTGGACGGCACCGGGCTCGACCGCCTCGCCGGGTATGAGGGGCCGGCCATCGCGGCCTTCCTTCCCGAAGGCGCCGCGACGTTCATGCATGACCCGACGGCCGGCAAGGAACCGTGGCAGCGTCTCACCGTGCCGTTCCTGCCCGCCGGTCCATTCAAGGCCGTCGGCGGGTTCAGCGCGTGGCAGATGGAGCAGGACGTGAAGATGCTGGCCGACCTGGCCCGCACGCCGTTCGCGGTGCCGGCCACGCCGGGCGCGAAAGGCGCGCCGGCACTCGGCGCCGGCGAGGCCGTGGACCGCATTGCCGCTTGGCTGCTCGACACCTCGGGCCTCAAGGCCTGAGGCCCGGAGACGCGATGATCATCCTGCAGGCAATCCTGATCCTCGGCGGCACCGGCCTGGTGTTCGCCATCTTCATTGCCGCCGCCAACAAGAAGCTCAAGGTCTGGGAAGACCCGCGCATTGACGTCGTGGCAGCCATGCTGCCGTCGGCCAATTGCGGCGCGTGCGGCCTGCCGGGCTGCCGCGCCTTCGCGGAGAAGGCCGTGGTCGGCGCGATCCAACCCGCCAAGTGCACCGTCTCCAACGCCGATCGCGTGGCAGAGATTGCGCACTTCCTCGGCGTGGATGCGGGCCAGGCAGTCAAGCGCGTGGCGCGATTGCAGTGCGCTGGCGGGACGAGCGTCGCCGTGCAGCGCGCCGAGTACCGCGGCCTCGGCACGTGCGAGGCGGCGGCGGCGGTGGCCGGCGGCGGCAAGGGATGCGCGTGGGGCTGTCTCGGACTCGCCGACTGCGAGCGCGCGTGCACCTTCGGCGCCATTGCGATGAACGCTGACGGGCTGCCGGTGGTGGACGTGGACAAGTGCACCGCGTGCAACGACTGCGTGGTGGCGTGCCCCAAGCAGCTCTTCGTGCTGCAGAATCTCGACCACCAGTTGCTGGTGCAGTGCAAGAATCTCGTGCAGGGCGACGTGGTGCTGGAGCAGTGCTCCGTCGCGTGCACGACGTGTGGCAAGTGTGTGCTCGACGCCGCGCCGGGGCTCATCAGCATTGCGAGCGGGGTGGCAGTCATTGACTACAACAAGATCGCCGAAGCCGAGGAGAGCGCCGTGGAGCGCTGCCCGACGGGGGCGATTCTCTGGCTGAGCGGCGCGCAATTCGCGCCGACGCCGGCCACGAGCAGTGTGGAGGCAGCATGAGTGCGATGAAGTCCGGCGATGCCGGCAAGTCAGCCAAGTACCCCGGCGTGCGTCAGGCGCTGGACGGATCATTCGCGGTGGTGGCGGTCGAGACCGCCGGCTCCGAAGCCGCGGGCGCGTATCCGATCACGCCGTCCACCCAGATGGGTGAGGGATGGGCGCAGGCGGTGGCCGAGGGACGCGAGAACGTCAACGGCCGCCGGCTGATCTTCTTCGAGCCGGAGGGTGAGCACGCGGCGGCTGCGGTGACGGCCGGCATGAGCATGGCGGGGCTGCGCTCGACGAACTTCTCGAGCGGGCAGGGCATCGCCTACATGCACGAGTCGCTCTACGCCGCCGTCGGCAAGCGGCTCACGTACGTGCTCAACGTGGCGGCGCGCGCCATCACCAAGCATGCGCTCAACGTGCACGCCGGACACGACGACTACCACGCGGTGGACGACACCGGCTTCTTCCAGCTCTTCGCCAAGGACGTGCAGGAGTCGGCCGACCTGAACCTGGTGGCGCATCGCATCGCGGAGCTGTCGCTCAACCCCGGACTGATCGCGCAGGATGGCTTCCTCACGAGCCACGTCGTGGAGTCCATTCAACTCCCCGAACGCGAGCTGGTCAAGGAGTATCTCGGCGACCCGGCTGACCTGATTGACAGCCCCACGCCGGCGCAGCAGATGGTCTTCGGCAACAAGCGCCGCCGCATTCCCGAGATGTTCGACCTCGACTACCCGGCGATGCTGGGCGTCGTGCAGAACCAGGACAGCTATGCGCAGGGCGTGGCCGCCCAGCGTCCGTTCTACTTTGATCACATCGCCGAGCTCTCGGACCAGGCGTTTGCCGAGTTCGCCAAGCTCACCGGCCGCCACTACGCTCGCGTGACGGGCTACCGGCTCGATGACGCCGAATGGGTGATCGCGGGGCAGGGTTCGGTGGTGAGCAACGCTGAGGCGGTCGTCGACCACCTCCGCGCGACGACGGGATTGAAAGTCGGCGTGCTGAACCTGACGATGTTCCGTCCATTCCCGGCCGACTTCATCACGCGGTTGCTCGCGGGCAAGAAGGGCGTCGTGGTGATGGAGCGGACCGACCAGCCGCTCGCCGTCGACCCGCCAATGCTGCGCGAGATCCGGGCCGCGCTGGCCAAGGGGATCGAGAACGGCCGCAAGGCCGGATCGCACCCCGGCCTGCACGCCCTGCGTCCCGAACAAGTGCCCGACTTCTACTCGGCGTGCTTCGGACTCGGCAGCCGCGACCTCCAGCCGGGCGACATCGTCGCCGCGGTCAACAACATGCTCCCGGGCGGCGCCGGCCGCCGCCAGTTCTATCTCGGCATCGACTTCATCCGCGAAGGGACGAAGCTGCCGAAGCTCCAGATTTGGCAGGAGACGCTGACCGACAAGTACCCGCATATCGAAGCGCTCGCCCTGCCGTCGGCCGCGAACATCAACTTGCTGCCGAAGGGC
>JAKAJN010000095.1 GCA_021813725.1 bacterium
ATCGAATGGCTGGCCGACGCGTGCGCCTGCTGCGTGCCGACTGGCGCCGCGGCGTTCACCGTGACGTCGAGCCCCACCGAGTTATCGTAGGTGTCCTGACCGAAGCCCGCCTGCAGGCCGAACGCCATGAAGGACTTGGCCGCGCTCACGCGCCAGCTCTTCGTCTTCATCGTGAGTTCCTTCAACTCGAACGTGCCCGGCGCCGAACCGGCACTGCTCGAGACAGTGCTGCTGCCGCTCACGGAAATCGTGGGAAGACCGCGCTGGAGATAGGTGAAGGAGACCCCCGGCACGAGAATGGACTCCTGCAGCAGGCCAAGTCGCACGCCAGTGCCCCACTTGGTCGAACCGCCAGGCAACGCGACCGCGACGTCGCCGCCCTCCGGAGCCTTGGGCACGTAGGTCGCCGTCAGCAGTGCATCCACGCCGCCGACGCGCGTTACGCCGAGCGGAAAGCCCTTGAAGATTCCGATCGAGCCGTCAATGGTGGCCATCGGAATGAATTGATTTTCGGAGGTGTAGCTCGACCGCGTGGCGCCACTGGTGGAGTAGGCCACGTTGTCGAGATTGCTCGGGAAGGCACCATTCACCGCGCTGGCGCGAAGCCCGAGCGTCCAGTGCGGAAATCCGCCCAGCACCCCTCCCTGCCCGATCGTCGCCGCACCACCCGCGAGGGCTCCCGAGATCTGCGGCGTGAGGAAGTTGAACAGGTCCACCGCCTTCTGGCAGGCGTCCTGCGTATACCCCGCCGCGCACTGCGCTCGCGCCGGTGACGCCACCGCCACGAACGCGGCCCCCGCCACCAGCATCGCCTGTCGCATACGCATCGTCAGTTTCCTCCCTTGAGAATGACCCGGCCCGCGCCGGGAATCACACGACCGAGCATCCAGTGCTCCACCCCGGCCGCCGTCGCGCTCGCGCGCACCGCCGCAGCGCCGGCATCGTCGGTGATGACGACCATGCCCACGCCCATGTTGAACGCGCGAAACATCTCGTCTCGCGCCACGCCACCCGCCTCGCCGAGGACCCGGAAGAGGTTGGGGACCTCCCACGTCGTGGTATCCACCTCGGCGTCCAGGTGTTCCGGCAGCGAGCGATCGAGGTTGCCGGGCAGACCGCCGCCCGTGATGTGCGCCATTGCGTGAATGGCGCCGCGCACCGGCGCGAGGGCCTGGAGATACGAGCGGTGCACGGCCAGCAGCACGTCGGCCGTGGAGCGTGCATCGCCCGGAAACGGATCCTGCGGCCGCAGGCGCAAACGCTCCCCGACAATGCGGCGCGCCAGCGAAAAGCCGTTGGTGTGCAGGCCGCTCGACGCGAGCGCCACGAGCACGTCGCCCTCGTGCACACGCTCGCGCGCGATGACCTGGTCTTCCTCAACCCATCCGACGATGAAGCCGGCGAGGTCATAGTCGGGCGGCGTGTACAACCCGGGCATCTCCGCGGTCTCGCCGCCCACGAGCGAGCAACCGTTCTCGCGGCAACCGGCGGCGACACCGGCCACGACCTGCTCCACCACCTCGGGGACGAGTTGCCCAAAGGCGACGTAGTCGAGGAAGAAGAGCGGCTCCGCCCCCTGCACGAGGATGTCGTTGACGCAGTGGTTGACGAGGCAGTGGCCGATGCTGTCGTGCCGTCCGGCCTCGATGGCGACCTTGATCTTGGTGCCCACGCCGTCGGCGCTCGAGACAAGCAGTGGGGCCCTGGCCCCCGCCGGCACGCGAAACATGCCGCCAAATCCGCCAAAGGCGCCGCGCGCCCCGGCGGTGAACGTACTCTCGACCAGCGCCTTGATGCGGTGCTTCGACGACTCGGCGGCAGCAATGTCCACGCCGGCGCCGGCGTAGGTCATTCCATCCGTGCTCACGACGGCATCTCCTGGTCGAACGAGACGAGGCGATGGAAGTCCGCAACGCGGCGATCGATGTCGTCGCGCGTCACCGACAGCAGGCGCGTAATCGAAAATGCCTCCACGACAAACGAACCCATCGCCGAGCCGATGACGACGGCGCGGCGCAGGTTGGCGTCGCTGAGGTCGTTGGTGCGCGCCAGGTAGCCCATGAAGCCGCCGGCGAACGAGTCGCCCGCCCCCGTGGGATCGAAGACGGCCTCGAGCGGATAGGCCGGCGCGTAGAAGATGGAGTCGTGCGTGAACATGAAGGCCCCGTGTTCGCCCTTCTTGATCAACACGGTCTTCGGGCCGCGCGCAAGGATCCAGCGCGCCGCCTGCACCAGATTGGCCTGCTCGGTGAGCTGGCGCGCCTCGCCATCGTTGAGCGTGATGAGATCCACGCGCGTCAGGAGCTCGAGGAGGTCGCCGCGCCGCGACTCGATCCAGAAGTTCATCGTGTCGCACGCCACGAACTTGGGCTGATCCACCTGCTCCAGCACCTGCAGTTGCAGCCGCGGATCGATGTTCGCGAGGAAGACGTACCGCGCCGACTTGAAGGCATCGGGGAGCTTCGGCCGAAAGTGCGAGAAGACTCCGAGCCGCGTCTCGAGTGTCTCCGCGGAATTGAGATCGTGGCGATAGCGCCCGCGCCAGCGGAACGACTCGCCTTCGGCCTGTTCGAGCCCGCCCAGGTCGACTCGACGCTCGCGCAACGACTCAAGGCGTTCGACCGGGTAGTCGCTTCCCACGACACCCACGAGTTGCACCGGGCACTGATGGCTGGCCGACGCCGAGAAATAGGTGGCCGAACCACCCAGGACTTCGTCGGCCTTGCCAAAGGGAGTCTCCACGGAATCCAGCGCGACGGAACCGACCACTAGGAGAGACATGCTTGTCGGGTGAGGAGGACGGGTGCGGGGGCTTGGTGAGGAGGGACGAGTGGTGCGAGGAGGCAGGGGCGAGGACGTCCTTACATTCGTTCCGGAGCCGTGATGCCAAGCAGGGCCAATCCGTTCGCCAGCACCTGCCGCGCCGCCTTGGCCAACACCAGCCGGGCGCGCAGGATGTGCTCCGGCTCGCCAAGCACGTGGTGCTTGTGGTACCACAAGTGCACCTGGCGCGCGGTCTCGAGCAGGTAGGCCGCGACACGGTGCGGCTCCAGCGCCTCGGCGGCACCGGCGACGAGTCGCGGATAGTCGAGCAGCGACTTCACCAGCTCGCGCTCGGCGTCCTCGGCCAGGGCCTCCCACTGCACGCCGTCGGCGGTGATGGTCGCCGGGTCGATCTCGCCCACGCGGAAGATGCCGCTGAGCCGCGCGTGCGCCATCTGGATGTAGTAGACCGGATTCTCCTCCGACTGCGACCGCGCGAGGTCCACGTCGAAGACGAGCTGGCTGTCGCCCTTGCGCATCAGGAAGAAATACCGGACCGCGTCGCGGCCCACTTCGTCAATGAGGTCGCGCACCGTGACGTAGCTGCCGGCGCGCTTGGAGATCTTCACCTCCTCGCCGCCGCGCATCACCGTCACCATCTGGTGCAGCACGTACTCCGGGTATCCCTTGGGTACGCCGACTTCGAGCGCCTGCAACCCGGCGCGGACCCGCGCCGTGGTGCCGTGGTGGTCAGCGCCCTGCACGTTGATGGCGCGCGTGAAGCCGCGACGCCACTTCGTCACGTGATACGCGACGTCGGGCACGAAGTAGGTGAACGTGCCGTCGCGCTTGCGCATCACGCGATCCTTGTCGTCGCCGAAATCGGTGGTGCGCAGCCAGAGTGCGCCGTCGTCCTCGAACGTGTGACCGCCCTGGCGCAGCATACCGACCGTCTCCTCGACGAGGCCGTCGGTGTAAAGCGACGACTCGAGGTAATAGACGGCGAACTGGACGCCGAACGCCTTCAGATCGAGATCCTGCTCGGCGCGCAACGCCGCCACCGCAAACCGCCGCATCGCTTCGAACAACGTCGCGTCGTCGGGACGCGCACCCGCGACGATGGCCTGCGCGCCGGCGAGGAGGGTGGAGTGCGGGGGAGTGCCGAATTCGGACACATACCGCTCCGCGATCTCCTTGATGTACTCGCCGTGATAGCCGCCTTCGGGAATGTCGGCATCGATGCCCGCCGCCTGCGCGACGCGCACCCAGAGCGACTTGGCAAGATTCTCGATCTGCACGCCGGCATCGTTGTAGTAGAACTCACGACTGACCCGGTACCCTGCCCCCTCAAGCAGCGCACTGATGGCGTCGCCCAGCGCGGCCTGGCGTCCGTGACCCACGTGCAGGGGACCGGTGGGATTGGCGGAGACGAACTCGACGTTCACCGCCGTCCCCGCCCCGGTGTTGGCGCGCCCGTACGCGGCGCCGTGCGCGAGTATGTCGGCGAGGCCGCGAGCATGCGCGCCGGCGTTGAGGCGGAAATTGATGAAGCCCGGACCCGCGATTTCGGTGGCCGAGACTCCGGCCGCCGAGAGGTCCAGCTTGGCAACAAGTTCGGTGGCGATGTCGCGCGGCTTCCGGCCGAGCGGTTTGGCGAGCGTCATCGCAAGGTTGCTGGCCCAGTCGCCGTGCGCTGGATCGCGCGGGCGCTCGAGCGCCGGGACCGTCGACGCCGGCGCGCCGATGGCGATGGCGGCCTTGGTCAGTTCATCGCGCAGGAGCTGTTCCGGCGTCATTCGCTGCTCTTCGGCGGCGCCGGCGTGGCGGCGGCCGGTTTCGTCTCTGGCTTCGCGGGAGCTCCCGTCGCGGCGTCGGACTTGCCGCCATCACCCTTCGCGCCATCACCGTTGGCGGTCGCGCCCTTCGCCGCCGACTTCTTGCCGTCCTTGCCGTAGTCGGTGATGTAGAAGCCCGAGCCCTTGAATAGCAGTCCGCCGCCGGCAGAAAGCCGGCGTTCGCCGCGCGCCCCGCACGTCGGGCACGGTAGTTCGGACTTGGCGGCACTGATCCTCAGGACGAACTCCTCGAAGTCGTGACCGTTGGCGCAGCGGTATTCGTACGTGGGCATAGGCTGTGAGGGGCTAAGATGCGATAGCCATTCAAGTTATACCGACGATTCGGGATTTGGAATGCGGATTCCGATTTATGATTGCGACAACGGAACCGGACAGTCGAGGCCGGACCGTCTATTTCGCCCTACCCCTCGAGCTTCCGTTTCAGCCGCGCCAGCGCCAAGTCGATGTGCGACGGCGTCAGCGTGTCGGCGATGCGAGCCAGCTCCTCGGCTTCACGCCAGGCCGACTCGAGGTCGAGCAGTTCGCCGACGAGGAGTTCTCGCTCGCGCTGTTCCTGCAGCGCCATCTCCACCGCGAGCGTCGTCGCCGCGCCGATCTTGCCCAACGTGCGCTCGGCTGCCTTGCGTTCATCCGTCATGGTGCGATGGAGGTACTTCTCCACGATGGCCTGCGGCAGGTCGTCCACACCACGACCAGCCACCGACTCGAGCAAGGTGACCGCCATCCGCTCGTCGTCGCGCGCCCCGCCCGAGCGGTTGACCTTCGCGAGGAGTTTCGCGAGCACGCGCGGCGTGGCATCGGCACCATACCGCACGATCTCGCTCCCGACCACGGGGACCGTCAGCCGCAGAGAAGTCCGATCGTCGGTGAAATCGAGGCGCGCATCGCGCGCGTGCTTTGTTTCGACGCGCGGCACGGCGTCCGAAGGTGCGCTCGCCAGGGCGGCCACGAGGTCTCTGTTTTCGGCGAATCGGTCGAACCGTCGCTGTTCCGGTGCCGGCAGCACGAGGCGCGTGGCACGTTCGTAGGCCGCCTTCATCAGCCCCCAACCCCAGTTGCCGCCGATGAGCCCAAGGCCCGCCGTCTTGACGCCAACATAGAGTCCGGCCGTGATGATCACGCCGCCGGCGACGACGAGCCGGTAGCTGCGCCGCCGCGCGGCGAGCTGCGCGCCGAACCGCCACGCCGCCAGCTCGGGACGCATCGCCGATCCGACGCGCACGAGTTCCGTCCCTTCCGCGATCCGCGCGAGCCCGATGTTGTCGGTGCTCATCCGCAGGCGGGTACGCTCGAACAGCCGCTCGCACTCCTCGATGGCCTCCCACCGCTCCTCCACCGGCGTGAGGTTCCAGCGCTTGCACGACGGGCAGATCACCCAGAGGCGGCCGTTGGCCAGATCGAACGCCAGACGACGGCCGACGGAGAAGTGTTCTACCGCGTCATTGCGACCGAGGTTGGCGTGGCAGTACAGGCAGGCAGAGTACACGAGGACTCAGAGCCGGAACTCGGGCAGTCGGTTCAGGATCGCGACGTCACGCGGGATCGGCGATGGCGCACGCAACGCCTCACCGATACCGCCCCCACACCCGTTCGAGCGCGTCACTGATTTCACCGACGCTCGCCCGGGCACGCACGCTGGCAATGATGAGCGGCATCAATTTCCGTTCCCCCGCCCGGACAGCCGCTTCCAGCGCGGCGAGGTGCGACGCGACGGCCGCGCCATCGCGCGCCGCCCGGACCGCCGCCAGGCGGGCGCGCTGGTCGGCGGCGAGCTGCGTGAAGTCGGGCGTCGGGATGACTGGCGGTTCGGCGCCATCCGCGAAGCGGTTCACGCCCACGACGACGACCTGCCCCGATTCGACGCCCATCTGGTGCGCGTAGGCGCTCTGACCGATCTCGTCCTGCAGGAAGCCGGCCTCGATGGCCCGGGCCGCGCCGCCGAGGGCCTCGACCTTCCCGAGCAGCTCCAGCGCCCGCGATTCAATTGCCGTTGTTAGTGACTCCACGTAATAGGACCCGGCCAGCGGATCCACCGTCTGCGTCACGCCGCTCTCGTGCGCCACAATCTGCTGCGTGCGCAGGGCGAGGGTCGCCGCCGCCGCCGTCGGGAGCGCGAGCGCCTCGTCGTAGCCGTTGGTGTGCAGCGACTGCGTGCCGCCCAGCGTCGCGGCGAGCGTCTGCACGGCGACGCGCACGACGTTGTTGAGCGGCTGCTGCGCCGTGAGCGTCACGCCCCCCGTCTGGGTGTGGAACCGCATGCGGCACGAGGCATCGCTGGCCGCGTACCGGTCGCGCATCAGGTGCGCCCACAGCCGCCGCGCCGCGCGGAACTTGGCCACCTCCTCAAAGAGGTCGTTGTGGCACGCGAAGAAGAACGACAGCCGCGGCGCGAAGGCATCGACGTCCAGCCCGGCGTCCACGGCGGCCTGCACGTACGCCAGCGCATTCGCGAACGTGAATGCCACCTCCTGCACGGCCGTAGCGCCCGCCTCGCGCATGTGGTAGCCCGAGATGCTGATCGGATTCCACTGCGGCACCTCAGCCGCGCAGAACCGGAAGGTCTCGGCGATCAACGCGAGCGACGGTGTCGGCGGATACACATAGGTGCCGCGCGCGACGTACTCCTTGAGGATGTCGTTCTGGATGGTGCCGCTGAGGCGGTCGCGCGCAATGCCCCGCTCCTCCGCGACCACGATGTACATCGCCAGCAGCGTGGAGGCCGTGGCGTTGATGGTCATCGACGTGCTGACCTGGTCGAGCGGGAGGTCGGCCAGCAACAGGTGCATGTCCTCGACGGTGTCGATGGCGACGCCGACGCGCCCCACTTCGCCCAGCGCGCGCGGGCTGTCGCTGTCGATGCCCATCTGCGTCGGCAGATCGAAGGCGACCGACAACCCCGTCTGCCCCGCTTCGAGCAGCAGCTTGAACCGATGGTTGGTTTCGGCCGCCGTGCCGAAGCCCGCGTACTGGCGCATCGTCCAGAGACGCCCGCGGTACATCGTGGATTGGACCCCGCGCGTGAACGGGAACTGCCCCGGTGCCCCGAGCGCGGCCTCGAGATCGGTCGGGACGTCGGCCGACCCATAGACCGGGGCAACGGGAATGCCGGATGGCGAATGCACGTCAGCCACTAGCGGTCGGCCTCCAGCATGCGCGTCGCGATCTCCACGTCGTTCCTGCTGCCGATGTAGAGCGGCGACCGCTGGTGCAGCTCGCCGGGGACGATCTCGAGCAGGCGCTGCCGGCCGTCGGTCGCCGCGCCGCCCGCCTGCTCGCAAATGAAGGCGAGCGGATTGCATTCGTAGAGCAGGCGCAGCTTGCCCGACGGTGCCTGCTTGTTGGCGGGATACACGAAGATGCCGCCACCCAGCAGGTTGCGGTGGAAGTCGGCGACCAGCGACCCGACGTACCGCACGTTCATCGGTTCGCGTTGCATGTCGAGGCCGCGATAGCGCCGCATCAAGGCGCGCACCGGCTCGCTCCAGTACCGCTCATACGAGTCATTGACCGACAGGTACTTGCCGATATTGGGAGTGCGGATGTCCTGATGCGAGAGCAGGAACTCGCCGATGGACGGATCGAGCGTGAACCCGTGCGCGCCGTGGCCCGTGGTATACACAAGCATCGTGCTCGAGCCGTAGATCACGTACCCCGCCGCCACCTGCTGCGCGCCGGCCTGCAGCATGTCCTGCACGGTGCCCGGTCCGCCGTCGGGCGTCACGCGCCGAAGCACCGAAAAAATGGTGCCCACGGGGACGTTGACGTCGATGTTCGACGAGCCGTCGAGCGGGTCGAAGAGCAGCACGTACTTGCCACACCGGAACTGCGGCGGAATCGGGATGACCCCCTCTTCCTCCTCCGACGCCATCGCACAGAGGCGGCCGCCGTGATCCATCGCCTTCGTGATGATCACGTTGGCGATGACATCGAGCTTCTGCTGGTGTTCACCCTGGACGTTGTCCGAGCCCGCCGCGCCAAGAATGTCGATCAGGCCGGCACGCCGCACCTTGCTGCTGATCATCTTGGCCGCGACGGCGAGATCGTAGAGGATGCCCGATAGTTCACCGGTCGCCTCCGGAAACATCGCCTCCTGCTCGATGATGAACCGATCGATCGTGACGACGGAGGTTTCGGAGTTGGGGATCATGGCGGTGCGGATGGAGACGACGGCCGGAGGACGACAGACGGGTGAAAGGTCGCCAGCGCCTAGCGCAGGCGCCAGCGGACACCGGCCGCTTCGATGGTCCACCCCGCCCCACTCGTCGCCGCGACGATCGAACCGAGTTGATCGGTGCGCAACACGGTGGCGCCCGCCGCGCCGAGGCGTCGCATCACCGCGGGATCGGGATGGCCGTAGACGTTGCGCGACGCCACAGAGACCAGCGCCGCGCGCGGACGCACCGCCGCGAGCCAGGCGTCGGTCGTGCTCGTCCCGCTGCCGTGATGCGCCACCTTAAGCAGGTCGGCGCGCAGCAGCTCCGGCGAGCGCTGCAACAGATACGACTCCTCCGGCGCCTCGGCGTCGCCGGTGAGCAGCACCGTGGCACCGCGGTACTCGAGCCGCACCACGACGCTCGCCAGATTGGGGTCGCGCAGGCCGGACATCCACGCGGAATCCGGGGCCAGCACGCGCAGTCGCACGCCATCCACGTCGAAGACGTCGCCCCCCTGCACCCGTCGCCACGCGGCGCCGAGGGCGCGCGCCTCCGTGAGCGACTGCCGGTACGGGCGGCTCCCGCCGGCGTACGCCCCATCGAGGTAGGCATCGGGGCGCATCGCGCGAATCACCGACCCCGCCCCGCCGGCGTGGTCCGCGTGCGGATGCGAGAGCACGAAGAGCAGGAGCTGGCCTCCACGCGCACGCAGGTACGGCACGATGGTCGTCCGGCCGGAGTCGCGGCGGTCGTCCGCGCGTCCGGCGTCGAAGAGCAGCCAGCGCCCCCGCGGCGTGCGCACGGCGATGGCATCGCCCTGCCCAACATCAATCAGGTGGACCTCGAGCCGTCCGCTGGACGGGCCCGGAGCGAACGCCGCGACGGCCACGGCGGCGAGCGCGCCGACCACGGGTCGCTCCCAGAAGTGACTGACGCATGCGGCGAGCACCGCCACGCATGCCACGCCCAACGCCACGGCGGTGAGCAGTGAGGGGGCGGCGTGCAGCGTGGCCCACGGCATTGCGGAGCCGGCGGTGGCGACGAGGTCGAATGCGCGGATCATCGGCACGGCCGCAGCGGCGACCAT
>JAKAJN010000096.1 GCA_021813725.1 bacterium
GGAGCCGTTTGGCGTGGTCGGTGTGATCTCGCCGTGGAACTACCCGATGTTCCTGCCGCTCAGCTCGGCGCTTCCCGCCCTGCTCTGCGGCAACGCGGTGGTGAACAAGCCGAGTGAATGGACGCCGAGCATCGCGGAGTTCGTGAAGGAGTGCCTGCACGACGCGGGCGTCCCGGTGGACATTTATCAGGTGATCCACGGCGCGGGCGCCACTGGTGCGGCGCTCTGCGAGGAGGTGGACAAGGTCTTCTTCACCGGTTCGGAGGCAACGGGACGCAAGGTGGCCGCGACCTGCGCGCGCCGGCTGATCCCGTGCGCCCTCGAACTCGGCGGCAGCGACCCCGCCATCGTGCTGGCCGATGCCGACCTGGCCCACGCCGCGAGCGGCATTGCCTGGGCACGTTTCTCCAATGCCGGGCAGACGTGCGTGGCGGCCAAGCGCGTGTTGGTCGAAGCGAGCGTCTACGATGCGTTTCTTTCGCATCTCACGCGGGCGGTCGGCCAACTGCAGGTGGGGCCTGGCAGCAACGACGCCACCGACATTGGACCGATGATCCGGCCCGAGCAGCGTGCGACAATCGCCGCGCAGCACGCCGACGCGATGGCGCGTGGCGCGACGGAGGCGCTGCGACTCGACACGCCGGACGGCGAGTGCTACTTCGCGCCGACGATCCTCACGAACGTGCCGCCCGACAGCCGCGCGATGACCGAGGAGACATTTGGGCCGCTGCTGCCGGTGATGAAGGTGCGGGACGTGGAGGAGGCAATCGCGCGCGCCAACGACACGACGCAGGGACTCTCGGCGAGCGTGTGGACTGGCGACGTCACCCGCGGCATCGCCGTCGCCCAGCGACTGCAGGCCGGCTCGGTGCTCGTCAACGACGCCTGCACCACCGCGGGGATCAGCGACATGCCGCACGGCGGCTTCAAGGCAAGCGGGATCGGCAAGGTGCACGGCGACCTGGGGCTGCAGGAGTGCGTGCGCACCAAGGCGATCGCGGTGGATTGGTTCCAGGGATGGCGCCAGCCGTGGTGGTTCGGCTACGGCGCGTCGCACCGCGCGCAGATCGACGCCTTCCTGGTGGCAGCGCACGGCGACTCGCTGCTCGGCAAGCTGCGTGCGCTCCCCAAGGTGCTGCGGCTGGTCTTCGCGCCGGAACGCAAGGTCTGAGCGCGGCTTGTTGAGCGCCCCGCACTCGCGCAAATTTTCCGCGTGAGCGCACTGCTGTACGGCCTCGACACTCTCATCAACGCGCTGCGCGGGGGCTTCCTCGCCTTCGCCGCGGCCGTCGCACTTTTCTGCCTGCTCGACGCGATGGTGCGCACGCGACGCATCAATCCGTTCGGCCGGTTGGCCGGCTTTCTGCGCACCAGCATTCGTCCGCTGATGACGCCGATCGAGCGCAAGGTCGTTCGGTCGGGGGGCAACCCGGCATCGGCGCCGTGGTGGACGCTGATCGTGGTCGTTGTCGTGGGAATCATCGTCATCGAACTGCTCAGCTTCGTGCGCGCCCAGGTGGCATTTGCGGCGGGCACGCTCGACGACGGCGTGCGCGGAACGCTGCGCCTTGCGCTCTCCTGGAGCTTCGAGTTGCTGCGCCTCGCGCTTATCGTGCGCGTCCTGGTGTCGTGGATCCGGCCGTCGCCCTTCGCCTGGTACGTGCGGTGGTCGTACGCGCTCACCGAGTGGCTGCTGCACCCGCTGCGCGGCTTCATCCCGCTGGTGGGGATGATGGACATCACGCCGTTTGTGGCGTACCTGCTGCTGGGTTTCGTGCAGGGATTCCTCGTGCGGCTGGTCTGATGGCCTTCACGGTCACGCCCCGCGGCGCCGGCGTGCGCTTCGCCGTGCACGTGCAGCCGCGCGCGAAGAAGCCCGGCGTCGATGGCACGCACGGCGACGCGCTGCGGGTGCGCGTGCAGGCCCCGCCGGTGGAAGGCGCCGCCAACGACGCGGTGATTGCAGTGATCGCCGCCGTCCTCGGCGTACCGGCACGCGCGGTGCATATCGCCGCCGGTCAGTCCAGCCGGCAGAAACTCGTGGACGTGGACGGCGTGGACGCGGCGTCGGCCACGGCACGACTGCTGGCCCCGTGACATCGCCAAATCGCTTCGTATCTTTCTGACGTGGCCTCCATACTGCTTGTCGGCGCCGACGCGGCGCTTCTCGAAGGAATCGCCCAGGCGCTCGTCGCCGCCGGGCACCACGCACTCACCGCCAGCTCCATCGCCGAAGCAACGTTCGTCGCCGCGGCGGCACCGCCGCTCGTCGCGGTCGTTGACCGCACGCTGCTGCAGGGTGTGGGCGATGTGCACAGCATCGGACTCGCCGCTGGCGGCGTGCTGCTCGCGTATGGCGACCTCGCGACGCCTCTCGCCGGTTCCGTGCGCCGTGTCATACTGGCGGAGCTGCGACTCCCGCTCGAACGCGCGAGACTCCTCGCCCTCGTGGCCCACGTGCAGGCGCGCGCGCAACGCACCGGACGCGGCGTCGCCGGCCCGACACCGCCCGACTCGCGGCCCGCTCTGTAGCGCACGCCGCCGGGCACCGGAAACACCGTCGAACGACAACTGGCGATTTATTCGTCGGCGTTTTGCAGTCCCGTTCCCTTGCATTCACCGCGGGTCCCTGCAATCATTGAAGACACAACCGTAGCACGTGGCGATTTCGGGCAAATTGCGGCCACGTTAATCCATCGCTAAAGCGCCGGCCTTGGGCGCTCCGTCGCCTAAGGCGTTTTGTTTTCCCCTTGCCTCACACCCTGGTCACTGCACCCTGCACCGCGCCGCTTGATGCCTTCGCACCCACCTCTCCTGACAAGCGCATACCTGGACGCCGTCGTCGAGCGCGTCCTCGTCTTCGACGGCGCGATGGGAACGAGCATCCAGCGCTACCACCTCTCGGCGGAGGACTACGGCGGCCCGACGCTTGAGGGATGCAACGATCACCTGGTGCTCACGCGCCCGGATGTCATCCAGGCCATCCACGAGTCGTTTCTCGCCGTGGGATGCGACGTCGTGGAAACGTGCACGTTCCAGAGCACGCCGCGGCGTCTCGCCGAGTGGGGGCTGAAGGAGAAGGCGCGCGACATCAACGTCGCCGCCGCCCGTCTGGCGCGCGCGGCGTGCGACACGTTCGCGACCCCCACGCACCCGCGCTTCGTGGCCGGTTCGATCGGCCCGACGGGGATGCTGCCGAGTTCCAGCGACCCGGCGCTCTCCGCCATCACGTTCGATGCGCTCGCCGACGAGTACTACTGGCAGGCGAAGTACCTCATCGAGGGCGGCGTGGACGTTCTGCTCGTCGAGACCTCGCAGGACATCCTCGAAGTGAAGGCGGCGATTGCCGGTTTCGAACGGCTCTTCGCCGAGCTGGGGCGACGCCTCCCCGTGCAGGCGCAGGTCACGCTCGACACGAGCGGACGGATGCTCCTTGGCACCGACATCGCCAGCGCGATGACGACGCTCGAAGCGCTCCCGGTGCACGTCATCGGCCTCAATTGCTCGACCGGGCCGGAGCACATGCGCGAGCCGGTGCGCTTCCTCACCGAGCACGCGACGCGCCCCGTGAGCTGCATTCCCAACGCCGGGCTTCCGCTCAACACCGGCACGGGCGACGCCGTCTATCCGCTCGAACCCGCCCCGATGGCCGAAGCGCTGGGTGAGTTCGTGCGGCGGTTCGGCGTGCGCATCGTCGGCGGCTGCTGCGGCACGACGCCGGCGCATCTCGAAGCGGTGGTGCGCGCGGTGCGCGGCGATGCGGCGGGAGCGGCGAATGGAACGGCGGCGCCCGCGTTCGTCGCCCGCGCCCATCACGTGCCGCGCGCATCGTCGGCGATGCGCGCCATCACCCTGCACCAGGATCCCGCCCCGCTGCTGGTCGGCGAGCGCGTCAATGCGCAGGGCTCTCGCAAGGTGAAGCGCCTCCTCCTCGCCGAAGACTACGAGGGCATCCTCGAGGTCGCGCGCGAACAGGTGGACGGCGGCGCGCACGTCCTCGACGTCTGCGTGGCGGTCACCGAGCGCGCCGATGAAGCCGACCAGATGGAGAAGGTCGTGCGTCTCCTCTCGCAGTCGGTCGAAGCGCCGCTGATGATCGACTCCACCGAGCCCGACGTCATCGCGCGCGCCCTCGAGCATGTCCCCGGTCGCGCGCTCGTGAACTCCATCAACATGGAGAACGGGCGCGCCCGCATCGAGGCGGTGGTTCCGCTGGCCAAGCGCCACGGCGCCGCCCTGGTTGCGCTCACCATTGACCAGCAGGGGATGGCCCGCACTGCCGCGCGCAAGCTCGAGGTGGCACGCAAGATCCACGACATCGTCGTTGGCGAGTACGGCATGGCCCCCGACGATCTCGTGTTCGACGCGCTCACCTTCACCCTCGCCACCGGCGACGCGGAATGGGTGGACTCGGCGCACGAGACGATCGAGGGGATCCGCGCCATCAAGGGGGCGCTCCCGGGCGTGCTCACCATCCTTGGCGTGAGCAACGTCTCGTTCGGGCTCGCCGCCGAGGCGCGCGGCGTGCTCAATTCGGTCTTCCTGCACCACTGCGTGCAGGCGGGGCTCGACGCGGCCATCGTGAACCCGGCGCACGTCACGCCGTACGCCGAGATTCCGGAGACGGAACGATTGCTCGCCGACGATCTCATCTTCAATCGGCGTCCGGACGCACTCGCAAGGTTGATCGAGCGATTCCAGCAGACGGGAGACGGGAGACGGGAGACGGGAGAGAAGGCGGACCCGACCGCCGGGATGACCGCCGAACAGCGCGTGCACTGGATGATCGTGCACCGCAAGAAGGAGGGAATCGAGGCGGCGCTCGACGCGGCACAGGTGCGCGAGCACCCGGTGCGCGTGCTCAATGAGGTGCTTCTCCCCGCGATGAAGGAGGTCGGCGACAAGTTCGGCGCGGGCGAACTCATTCTGCCGTTCGTCCTGCAGAGCGCCGAGGTGATGAAGCGCGCCGTGAAGCACCTTGAGCAGTTCCTCGATCGGCAGGAGGGATACACCAAGGGTACGGTGGTGCTCGCCACGGTCTACGGTGACGTGCACGACATCGGCAAATCGCTGGTGAACACGATCCTCGCCAACAACGGCTACACGGTGCACGACCTCGGCAAGCAGGTCCCCGTGAACACCATCATCGAGAAGGCGGTGGAGCTGAAGGCCGACGCCATCGGCCTCAGCGCGTTGCTGGTGAGCACCTCCAAGCAGATGCCGCTCTGCGTGCAGGAGCTCGACCGCCGCGACCTGAAGATGCCGGTGCTGATCGGCGGCGCAGCCATCAACCGCCGCTTCGGACGCCGCGCAATGTTTGTCGAGGGCGAACGCGCGTACGAGCCGGGCGTCTTCTACTGCAAGGACGCGTTCGAGGGCCTGGAGACGATGGACCGCCTGCAGGATCCGGCTCAGCGTGGCCCGTTCACGCAGCAGCTCTTCACCGATGCGCGCAACGATGTCTTCCTGCACGCCAACGTCGGCAAGGACGTCCGCGCAGGCGAAGCGGGCGGCGAACGCAGCGCCGTGCGCACCGATGTCCCGATTCCGCGGGCGCCATTCCTGGGCGCGCGCGTCGTCGACGACATCCCCCTGCGCGAGGTGCTCGATCTGCTCGACCTCGACGAGCTGTATCGCTTGCAGTGGGGCGGCCGCGGCTCCGGCGAGGCCTTCGACGCGCTGGTGCGCACCGAGTTCGAGCCGACTCGCCGGCGACTCGAAGCCGCGGCGCTGCGCGAGGGCTGGCTGAAGCCGCGAGCCGTCTACGGTTACTTCCCCGCCCAGGCAGACGCCAATTCGATAGTCGTCTACGATCCGGCCGCGTTCGAAAGCGATGGCGGCGCGCGACGCGAGATCGCCCGCTTCGTCTTTCCGCGCCAGGCGGGACGCGAGCGCCTCTGCCTCGCCGACTACGTGCGTCCGATGGGGAGTGACGAGGTGGATGTGATCGCCCTGCAGGTCGTCACAGTTGGCGAAGCCGCCGCCGAGCGCTTCGCGCAGCTGCAGACGGCAGGCGAATACAGCGAGGCGTTTCTCGTGCACGGCATCGCCGTCGAAGCGGCCGAGGCGACGGCGCAATGGATGCACCAACGCGTGCGCCGCGAGCTCGCACTCGACGGCGAGCAGGGGAAACGCTACTCGTGGGGGTATGGTGCCTGTCCGGACCTCGACGATCACGCCCAGGTGTTCAAGCTCCTGCCGGCCGAGCACGCGCTTGGCATGACGCTCACCGAGGCGTTCCAGCTCGTCCCCGAGCAGAGCACGGCGGCCCTCGTGCTCCATCACCCCGAATGCAAGTACTACGCGGTGCGCACCGCGGCGGAGGGAGCGTCATGAGCACGACCCGCGAGGAGCTGCGCCGTCGGTTGGTGGATCCCGAGCAGGTGGTGATCGCCGACGGCGCCATGGGGACGATGCTCTACGCCAAGGGCGTCTTCATCAACCAGTGCTACGACGAATTGAACGTCCGCCAGCCCGACCTCGTCGCCGCCATCCACGCCGACTACATCCGCGCCGGCGCTGAATTGCTCGAGACCAACACGTTTGGCGCCAACCGGGCGAAGCTGCAGCACTACGGACTCGAGGGGCAGGTGCGCGAGTTCAACCTGGCCGCCGCGCGCCTGGCCCGCGAAGCGGCGGGTGATCAGGCGCTCGTCGCCGGCGCGGTCGGTCCCCTTGGATTGCGCATCGAGCCGTACGGCCCGACGTCGCGCGACGAGGCCGAGGAGCTGTTCACCGAGCAGATGCGCGCCCTGCGCGACGGCGACGTGGACTGCTTCATCCTCGAGACGTTCAGCGACCTCGATGAAATCGCCTGCGCGGTGCGCGCGGCGCGCGCGGTCGATGCGTCACTGCCGGTCATCGCGCAGATGACGGTGGGGACTGACGGCGTCACCTCCTTCGGCGTGCCGCCGGAAGACGTGGCCGAGGCGCTCGAGGAGAGCGGGGCCGATGTCATCGGCCTCAACTGTTCGGTCGGGCCGCAGACCATCCTTGAGGCGGTCGAGCGGATGGCGGCGGTGACGTCACGGAAGCTCTCGGCGATGCCCAACGCCGGAATGCCGCGCGAGGTGAGCGGGCGCCGCATGTACATGGCGAGTCCCGAGTACATGGCCACGTACGCGCGCAATCTCATCCAGGCCGGCGTGCGCGTTGTCGGCGGCTGCTGCGGCACCACGCCCGAGCATATTCGCGCGATGGTAGACGGCGTGCGCCCGCTCGTGCCGCGCCACAAGACCGTTGAGCACTCGGCGGGAGGGGGACGGTTCTCGCGCGTCACGGCGCATCACGAATCGCACGCGGTCGCGCCCGTGCCGCTCGCGGAGCGTTCGGCGTGGGGGCGCAAGATCGCCGCGGGCGAGTTCGTGACGAGCGTCGAGATCGTTCCGCCACGCGGCGTGGACCCGTCGAAGATGATCGCCGAGGTGCGCAAGCTGAAGGCCGCCGGGGTGGACGCGGTGAATGTGCCCGACGGTCCGCGCGCGCAAAGCCGGATGAGCGCCATTGCCACAAGCGTGCTCATCCAGCAGGAGTGCGGCATCGAGACGGTCACGCACTACGCCTGCCGCGACCGCAACCTGCTCGGCATGCTCTCCGACCTGCTCGGCGCGTCGGCGCTCGGCCTGCACAACGTGCTGCTCGTGACTGGCGACCCGCCCAAGATGGGGCCCTACCCGGACGCGACGGCGGTCTTCGACATCGACGCGATTGGCCTGACGAATCTCGTCAGCCGACTGAACCACGGCGTGGATCCGGGCGGCAACTCCATTGGCGCGCCCACCCGCTACGTGATTGGCGTCGGCGTGAACCCGGTGGCCATCGACGTCGAGCACGAACGCAAGCGGTTTGCGTGGAAGGTGGAGGCGGGCGCCGAGTTTGCGGTGACGCAACCCGTCTTCGACGCCGCTCAGCTCGAGTCGTTTCTGCGGCGCATCGAGGAGACGCGCATCCCGGTCGTCGCCGGCATCTGGCCGCTCGTCTCGGTGCGCAACGCCGAGTTCCTCGCCAACGAAGTGCCCGGAGTGACCGTGCCCGAGGCCGTGATTGAGCGGATGCGCCGCGCCAACGAGAAGTCGAAGGATCACGCCGTGGCCGAGGGAATCGCCATCGCGCGCGAGATGCTCGCGCGCGTGCGGCCAGCAGTGAACGGCGTGCAGGTATCGGCCCCGTTCGGGAAGGTGGAGCTGGCGCTGGAGGTGTTCCGCCCTTGAGCGGTGTCCATCGGGACACCGCTCAACGGGGACGCGGTCGCACTACGGCTTCCTGACCGCCGTCCGGCCGCCACCACCGCTCGACCCGCTCGACCCGGACGAGCCGGACGAGCCGGACGACGAGCTGCTGCTTCCACTGGAACTGGCGGTGCCGGGCAGCGGGGCGAACACGTTGCCGCCGCGCGCGACCGGGCCGCTCGTGCCGGCGCCGCTCGTGTAGCCCTGCCCCTTCACGACACGACCGTGCGACGCGGGCGAGTTGCTGGGGTTCTGGATCACGACGACCGTCGGCCCACCGTTATAGTAAGCGCCGCCATAGTTCCCGTACCGGCCATATGGATAGCCGTAGCCGTTGTAGCCGTAGCCGGAATAACCGTATCCATAGTAGCCGTACCCGTAGTAGCCGCACTGGTTGTCATACCACCGGCCATAGGCGCCGTACGGATACCAGGGGTCGAGGGACCAGAGGCACGAATCATAGTTCGAGCTGTACATCGGCGCGCCACGGTAGCCGACACGATCGCCGGACCGCCGCTCGAGGACCTGGTCGCCGATTCGGGCCTGCGCTTCCCGTGAGTCGGAGGCAATGCCAAACACATCGGGATAGGCGAGCGCGACGGCCACGTCGATGACGGAGGCCGGGACGCCGTTGTCGGCGAGCGCCGCAAGTTTCTTGCCGTCAATCGCCAGCGAGTGCCCCCGCGTGCGTTCCACCAGCCACGCCGATGCCAGGGCGGACCCCACGTTCGTGGAGACGTCGGCGATGTCCATCAGTGTGAGCGGCGACGAGGCGGCCACCACGGCGTACTCCGCGGCCGGCGTGCGAATCGGCGTGGCACTCCGCACGGCGGCGGGAATGCTCGAGTTGTCGGCCACCGCAACCGGCGAGAACCGGGCCACGGCAATTCCCGGAGAGGACTCGTTGATTGCCAAGCTGCGGACGTCGAGCCACTGATCGTCGGCGGTGAACGAGAGCACGCCTTCGCTGGAACGCTTGGTCCCATCGGAGCAGGTGAGTGCGCTCTTCACGTAGACGCGTCGGCCAGTCACCGACCACCGTGCGGATTCGGTCCCCTGACATCCATCGCGGGTGACCTGACGCGACGACGCATCGGCCTCGATGACCGCGCGATTCGTGACCTGGCCGTCATTGATGGTCGACACCTGCACAGCGGACTTGCCCGGTGCGGGCGCGATGCAGATGCGCAGTGTGGAGCCGGCCTGGCGCGCCGAGATCCCTTCTGCTGTCGCGGGAGCCCAGCATCCTATCCACGCCTGCCAGCGCACGTCCACGCCCTGGGCCCGGGCCGAGGTTGGCAGCGACACCGCGGCAATGCCGAGCACGAGCGAGAGTTTGATGTGGGTCGTCATGGGAGATTCCTCAGAACCTGATGGTCAGGCCGCTGGTGATGCTCAGACCGGACAAGTCGATGGGAGCGAAGCCGGAGTAGTCGAGGCCAAGGTCAGCTCGGCCGTGCAGGTACTTGGCCTGTGTCGTCAGCGCGAAACGTTGGTTGAGGCTCCAATCCACACCCGCCGACACCTGTGAAGTCGCACCCCACGCCGACGACGA
>JAKAJN010000011.1 GCA_021813725.1 bacterium
GTGCGCCCAGATCAGCCGCCCCTGCAGGCCGGCCAGCGCGATCGCATAGATCGGCAGGAGCGCGAAGCGCAGGCGGCGGAGGCGACGGAGGGGCATGGGGGGAATCTAACCGCTTCAGCGCCGTCGATGCCGCTCGCCAAAACGACAAAACCCCTCGCATCGCGAAGGGTTTTGAATCAGTCGGGGCGAGAGGATTTGAACCTCCGACCTCCTGCTCCCGAAGCAGGCGCTCTACCGGGCTAAGCTACGCCCCGAATCGGTAAAGTCTGACTACCGTCTTCCGTCTTCCAGCTTCCGTCTGTCCTTTCAGTGCGCCCGGAGAGACTCGAACTCCCAACCTTCTGATCCGTAGTCAGATGCTCTATCCAATTGAGCTACGAGCGCCCTTCTGCCTCTGGCCGCCCCTCGGGACGCCGACGCCGGCGCAACCACGCGCCGGCGAGACTCACAATATATTCGGAATTTCGACGCGGGTCAATCAGGCGCCGAGCAGCGCCGACACCTTCTCCAGCAGCTCCTGGCGACCAAATGGCTTTGCCAGAATCGCGTCGGCCCCGAGCGTCCGTGCCGAGTTGAGGTAGGCATCCGGCCCCACTCGCCCGCCCCCGGAAATCGCCATCACTTTCACCGGCCGCCCGCTCTGGCGCAGTTGCATCAGCGTCTCGAGCCCCTCCTGCTCCGGCATCACCACGTCGGTGATGACCAGAGCGGAAGGCTGCTCGCGAAACCGCCGCATCCCGGCGCGCCCGTCTTCTGCCGATTCCACGTCGTACCCTTCGCGCTGCAGCATCTCCACCAGCATGTCGCGCACGACCGGGTCGTCGTCAATCACCAGAATCCGGGCGCTCATCCGGGACTCCTTCACGACATTACTTGACCGGCGCGTAGCGCCACGCGACGATCTTGGGCTTGTCCGACTTGACCTCGAACGCGCTCGTGGCCGCCGGGGCGACGTTCTCGACCTTCGCCACCTGCGTGTCCACGACGTTGCCGGCGATGTCGAGCAGTTCGAAGGTGATCTCGTATGAACGCGCCGCCTTCGTGCGGTTCTCGATCTCGCCCTTCACCACGGCGCGGTCGGCGTAGCGCACGAACTCCACGATCACAACGCGCTGCGGCATGTCGTCATTCAGCTTCATATACTTGGCCACCGAGTCGGCGTACGGGCTCGGCGGGGGCGGCGGTGCGGCGGCGGGCTTGGCCGCACCCGGCCGGGCCGGTGCAGCCGGGGCCGGCGGCGGAGGCGGATCCTTCGGCTTCGACTCCTCCAGCAGCACGTTGTAGGCGTACGCGTACAGGGCGACATTGTCCGGGTTGCTCGGATCGAGCGCCACCAGACGGTCGACCATCGGGAGCATCTCCTTGCCCTTGCGCAGCTCGTACAGCAGCGCCGCCGCGTTGTACAGCGCGTCGCGCGAGTTCGGATTCTTCGCCAGCGTCGCCTCGAACAGCTTCACCGCCTCGGCGGTCTTGCCCATGCGGTTGGCGCAGATGGCTCCCTGCAGCGCCGACATGTCGCTGTACTTGTCGGTCGCCTTGTCCACCAGGCTGTAGCAGGACTGGAAGAGCGAGCTGTCCTTGAGCGATGTGGCCGCCATGCCGAGCCCCGACAGCGCGTATGGGGTGGACTCGCCATCCGGCGATTCCGTCGCGAGCTGCATCAGCACCTGCGCGGCGCGGCGCAGCGTCGCGGTGCGCTGGGGTTCCGGCTGGATCTCGGCGTACTCGAGCCCCACTTGGCCGATCTGGAACAGCACGGCGCGGCGATCCTCGGCGTACGTCGTGTCGCCCTCGGTGAGCTTGAGCGCCTCCTCGAGGTTCTTCATCATGTCGGCCTGCGAGCCGCGCACTTGGGCGATCGCGGCGTAAACGCGCGGCGCGTAGGGCGACCAGCGGTCAAGCACCTGCGACGACTTGGCGTAGACTTCCGCCGAGTCCACCTCGTTGGCCGCCATGAACTTGAAGGCCGCGTTGATGCGGTCCTGCCACGGCTTGGCCTGGCGGAACGGCTTCGTCTCGCCGTGGCACGCCGGGCTCTGCGCCTCGACTGTCGTGAAGAGCGAGTCGGCCGTTTTGGCGAGGTCAATCACCTGCTCTTTCGGCGTTCCCCAGTTCAGGTCGCCGCGGGTAGCGGTGTTGCCGATGTTCGGCTGCATCATCCACAGCACGAGCATCTGGCCGGCGATGGCGTTGGTCCCCAGCGGGTTCGCGGACGCGATCTTGGGGTTGCCGACCGTCTTCATGATGTCGCGGATCACCTTCGCCCGCTCATCTCCCGGCGCGAGTTGGAGCGCGCGCATGCGGGTGATGTTATAGAGGGTGACCAGCTCCTTCGGTTGATTGAAGTCGACGGGGCACGTCGCCGCCGCCGGCTCCTGGGCGGCCAGTGGCGCCGCCACGAGGGCGGCGAGAAGCGTAAGACGAGGAAGTAGCGTCATGGTGCACTCGGTAAGTGCCGGCGGGGCCGGCAGGTGACGCGGGGAAGATAACAAAAAATGCCCCACGAGGCGCACTCGTGAGGCAATGGGCGGTACAAGACTCGAACTTGTGACCTCCACGATGTCAACGTGGCGCTCTAACCAACTGAGCTAACCGCCCGAAACCTGGGGGACGACATCCGGAAGGCGCACAAGACGAGTTTTCACGTTGGCGCTGCCTCCCTTACGTACCCCGCAGCGAGACTGCTGTGCCGCGGGGGCGGTGTCTGTTTTCTCTCTGTTGTCTTTCGGTTGTTTGTCTGTTGTCTCTCTGTTGTTAAGCGGGAAACGGGACTCGAACCCGCGACCCCAACCTTGGCAAGGTTGTGCTCTACCAACTGAGCTATTCCCGCATCATCCGGAGTGGCCGTCCGGAGCCGGATGCACCGACCGCGAGGCCGGCTCCCCGAGTGGAGGCGAGGGGAATCGAACCCCTGACCTCTTGAATGCCATTCAAGCGCTCTCCCAACTGAGCTACGCCCCCTCGGCCCGCCGTTCCGCGAGGTTTCCCAGGCGTTCCGTCAGGAACCAAAAAAGCTATCCAGACGTATGACGTGGGTCAAGCGGTCTCTCTGGCGGAAACTGCCAAACGCGCTATTTTTATCTCCCTTGCTTTTCGTTCTGCATTGGCAGCGCCGCCAGCGTAAATCCGTGACGAGCGCGCCGTTGTTCGACCGGGCAAGACCCGCCTCCGGGTCCCCCGTCTTCACGATTCACGCTCGAGCCCCCTGGCTCGTCGAGGCATAGTCCATGGCCACCGAAGTCAAGCGCCGTCGCCGCCGCGCCGTCCCTGCCGGGATCGCGCCCAGCGAGCCTGAGCGCGACATCCTCGACCAGTACCTGTATGAGGTCAGCACCTACCCGTTGCTCAAGGGCAACGAGGAAATCGAAGTCGCCCGCAAGATCCGCGCGGGCGACCAGGACGCCCTGCAGGAACTCGTCAAGCGCAACCTGCGCTTCGTCATTTCCGTCGCCAAGAAGTACCAGAACCGCGGCCTGCCGCTGATCGACCTTATCGGCGAAGGGAACGTCGGCCTCCTCACCGCCGCGCGGAAGTTCGACCCCGACCAGGGCGTCAAGTTCATCTCGTACGCCGTCTGGTGGATCCGCCAAGCCATTCTGTCGTCGCTGGCGCGGCAGGGGCGCACCGTGCGCGTGCCGCTCAACCGCACCGCCGACCTCTCGCGCATCATCAAAGCGTCGGAGATCCTGCGCCAGAAGATGCGTCGCGAACCAACGCCCGAGGAACTCGCGAAGGTCACGGGTCTTTCGGTGGACGTCGTCTCGTCGCTCGCCGCGCTGAACAGCGGCGACGTGCGGCTCGACGCGCCGATGGATCCGGATGGCGATCGCTCGCTCATCGAGCGTTTCGTCGCCGACGAGATGCCCGACACCGAAGAGGAGGCGATGAACCGCTTCCTGACCGACGAGATCGAGCAGGCCCTCGGCTCGCTGCCACCGCGCGACGCCAAGGTGCTGCGCCTCTATTTCGGGCTCGAAGGCGGGCGCGAGCACACGCTCGAGGAAATTGGCTCGATGCTCGGTGTCACCCGCGAGCGCGTGCGGCAGTTGCGCGATCGCGCGCTCAAGCGGCTGCGCGAAGGAGATGTGGGAAGGGCATTGCAGTCGTTCAGCGCGTAGGGCTGAACGGCAGAGAAACAACAGAGAGAAAACAGAGAGAAAACAGAGAAACAGCAGACGGCCGAGGGAGCATCGCTCCCTCGGCCGTTTCCATTGGTGCGCTGCGGTCTCGCCGTCTCCCGAGCGCTCATCCATATTTTCCCTAACCCTGCCGCCCGTACCACGCGCGGCACCGTGCCCCTGCACCACACTCTGCTCCCTGCATCCCACCTGTGCACTCTCTTCGCGACCTCCACAAGTCGTTCGGTTCCCGCGAGGTCCTGCGGGGGTCTTCGCTCGAGGTGCCGGAGGGAGAGACCGTCGCCCGGATCGGCTACGCGGGGACGGGGAAGTCGGTCGCCATCAAGCACTCGCTCGATCGTCCGGCACTCTTCCGACTTCGCAAACGCATCGGGTCCGTCTCGCAGTGCGCGGCGCGCTTCGACTCCCTCACCGTCGGGGACAACGTCGCGACGGGGCTGCGCCGGCAGGAGGGGCTCACGGCGCGGGAGATCGGTGCGCGAGTGCGCGAGGTGCTCGCGCTGGTTGACTTGCCCGGCGCTGCGGACGCAATGCCGAGCGAACTCTCCGGCGGGATGCACAAACGCGTGGGGATTGCGCGCGCCATTGCCCTGCGTCCGAAATACGTGCTCCACGACGAGCCCGCGACAGGGCTCGATCCGGTCGTGCGCGCTTTCATCGAGGGGTGCGACGACCTGGATCCGGGGCGGGCCGCGTGACCGGTCGACCCCCGAAACCGTGCGAAGAAGTCTCCGCCGGCGGTATCGTCTTCCGGCGCGCCGCCGACGGAGTGCGCTTCCTGCTCATCCGGGACAGCTACCGGAACTGGGGGTTCCCCAAGGGGCACCTGGAGGTGGACGAGTCCCCCGACGCGGCGGCGATGCGTGAAGTGCGGGAGGAGACCGGACTGAGCGCGATCCACCTCAAGGCACCGGTGGACGTGATTGACTGGCACTTCCGGTTTCGCGGGCGGCTCGTGCACAAGATCTGCCACTTCTATCTCATCGAAGCGGCGACGAGTCGCGCCCGTCCCCTGCGCAAGGAGGGGATCACCGCCTGCCGGTGGCTGCGCTTCGACGAGGCGCTGAAGATGGTCTCGTACGAGAACGCACGCGCGGTGCTCACGCAGGCGCGCGCGCTGCTCGAGTCGGACCCGACGCCGTGACCGAGGGCGTCGCGCCCCTGCTCCCGACGGTGCTCGCGGTGGCCACGCGTGAGCGGGGGCGCGACCTGTTGCGACGCGCCTTTTCCAGGCGGCGCGCGCGGTTGCAACTGGTTCGCACGGCCAGCGCTGCCGCGGCGGCGCTGCGCGCCACGCTGGTGGACGCCGTCGTCGTGGACCACGGCGCGGGCGGCGAGGAGCCGTGGAGTGCCACGGTCCTCGCCCGCGAGTTCCCGAGCATTCCGTTCTTCGCGCTGACGGTGCCGCGCCTGGCCGACACGGCGGTGCTGGGGCGGTGCGCGGCGCTCGACATCGCCGACCTGCTCATCGAGGGGGTGGACGATGGAGCGCTCCGCGAGCTGGTCGTGCCGCTGGCCTTTTCGCGACGCTTTGCCGACGCACTGCGCGGCGCGCACGTCGAGCTGGGGCTTGCGCTCCCACTGCAGCAGCGCGCGTGGGACTGTGTCGTGGCGGCGGGAGGACGCCCCGTGCGGACGGATGCGATCGCGCAGGCGCTCGGGGTGACGCGCGAACATCTCAGCCGCGCCTTCGCCTCGGCGGGGGCGCCGAACCTGAAGCGGGTCATCGATCTTGTGCGGCTGGTGGCGGCGGCCGAACTGGCGAAGAACCCCGGGTACGACCTGGCGGACGTCGCGACGGTGCTCGAATTCGCGTCACCGTCGCACTTGGCGAGTACGGCCCAACGCGTGGCCGGCATCCGGGCTGCCTCGTTGACGCGCCTTAGGGCGAAGGACCTACTGGTACGGTTCCGTCAGGGACGATCGCGCAGCCGGGACTAGCGCCGTCAGGATCTCCCCTACAATATAGGTGTGGATTGCCTGATGTCCCCTTGGCTGGACGGGTCCGCATACTCAGAGCCCGTAATCTGATACGTGATTGTTGCACGACCGGCGTTACAGGAATCTGGTGACGCCGTGGCGTTTGGCGGGGTTGTTTGGTTGTAGGATTGTTGCGTCCTTTTTTCGCCCCTCTATAAAGGGAGGATACAGAATGAACATCCGACAGGCCCGCGCATGGTTCGCGGGCGTGGTCGGTCTGGCCATGTTCGCCGGCGCAAGCTCGGTCGCACATGCTCAGGCGTCCACCACCATCAAGGGACGTGTCGTCTCCGAGGCTGGCGCGCCCCTTCCCGGCACGAGCGTCTTCATTGACGCGATCAAGGCCGGCGCCCAGACGGGTGAGGATGGCCGCTACACGATCACCGTTCCGAGCCGCAATCGCGGACCGGCGCTGCTCGTGGCGCGCCGCATCGGCTATCGCCGTGCGCAGAACAACATTGACCTGAACGGCACAGCCATCACGGTGGATTTCACGCTGCAGGCGCAGGCCGTGCAGCTCACCGGCATGATGGTGACGGCGCTCAGCGTGCAGCGCGAGAAGTCGACCCTCGGCACCTCGCAGCAGGCGCTCGACAACACGAGCCTCACGCAGACGCGCCAGCAGAACCTGATCAACGCCATGTCGGGCAAGGCGTCTGGTCTGACGATTCAGTCGAGCGGCCAGATGGGTGGCTCGACCCGTATCGTGATCCGCGGCGCCGGCTCGATCACCGGCAACAACCAGCCGCTGTTCATCGTGGACGGCATCCCGATCTCGAACGCTGGCTTCTCGACGGGCAGCGCGTACGGTGGTCGCGACTACGGCAACGCCATTTCCGACCTGAACCCCGACGACATCGCCAGCATCACGGTGCTCAAGGGTCCCAACGCTGCGGCGCTCTACGGCTCGCGTGCGTCGAACGGTGCCATCGTGATCTCGACCAAGTCCGGTCGTAGCGCGGCCGAGGGCGTGCAGGTGCAGATTCGCAGCTACGCCACGGCGGACGTGTTCTCGGTGATGCCCAAGTACCAGAACCAGTACGGTCAGGGCTTCGGCGGCGAGTTCAAGTTTGTGGACGGCGCGGGCAGTGGCGTGAACGACGGTGCTGACGAGTCGTGGGGTCCCAAGCTGGACGGGCGCCTGATCGACCAGTTCACCGGCCCGAACATGCCGTGGGTCGCGCACCCGAACAACGTCAAGGACTTCTTTGACACCGGCCACACCGTGTCGAACGGCATCAGCGTCACGGCCAACGGCTCCAAGACGGCCGCGCGCCTCTCGCTGACCAAGGACAACGTTGCCGGCATCGTGCCGAACTCGAAGCTCGCCAAGCTGGCGGCCTCGCTCTCGGCCAGCGCCGCGATCTCGGACAAGTTCAACGTGTCCGGTTCGCTGCAGGTCGTGCAGAACACCGGCATCAACCGCACCGAGGTGGGCTACACCGAAGGCAACCCCTTCATGGGCTTCACCTGGTTCGGCCGGCAGGTGGATATCGAGGCGCTCCGGGCCAAGTACTATCAGGACGACGGCAGCCTCTACAACTGGAACTACAACTACCACAACAACCCGTTCTGGCAGGCCTACGACAATGGCGAGAAGGACACGCGTGATCGCGTGATCGCCCAGGCCACCCTGAACTACCAGATGTACAGCTGGCTGAAGGGCATGGTGCGCATGGGCCAGGACTTCTACCGCTACACCGCGGAGGAGAAGTACGCCAAGGGCAACATGGACCACTCCAGCGCGTCGTGGAATGGCGCGTTCACCGGCACCAACAGCCGCGCCTCGGAGTCGAACGTCGAAGGCTTGGTGACGGCGACGCACACGTTCGGCCGGTTCGACGTGACCGGCAACGTCGGCGGCAACATCCGCCGCAACGACAGCTACTACAACGACTACCGCACCAGCTCGATCGTGGTGCCGAAGATCTACAACCTCTCCAACTCGGCCATCACGCCGACGGTCAGCAACAGCGAGGCCCACTCGGGCGTCAACTCGGTGTACGGGTCGGCGGTCGTGACGTGGAATCGCGTGGCGACGGTCGAAGTGACCGGGCGCAACGACTACTCGTCAACGCTGCCGAAGGAGAACAGCTCGTACTTCTATCCGTCGGTGAACGGCTCGCTGGTCCTGTCGGACCTGTTCCCGGCGATCACGAACGGCGGCTTTATCAGCTACGCCAAGCTGCGTGGCGGCTACGCGCAGGTGGGTGCGGATGCGGGCGCGTACCAGCTGGCGACGACCTTCGCCGGCTCGTCGGCCAAGTTCGGCGGGCGTACGCTCTTCACCCTGCCGGACGCGTCGAACAATGCGAGCCTGAAGCCCGAGCGCACGTTTGGCTCCGAGGCGGGCGTCGAAGTCTCGTTCCTCGACGACAAGGTCACGCTGGACGCGACGTACTACAGCAAGCGGACGAAGGACCAGATCTTCCCGCTCGCGATGGCCCCGGCCATCGGCTACAGCTCGGCCTACGTGAACGCGGGCCAGATGAGCAACAAGGGTGTCGAGGCGTTGATCAACATCAAGACGCTTGACCTGGCCAACGGCTTCTCGTGGCGCACGACGTTCAACTACACGCGCAACCGCAACAAGGTGGACGAGCTGGCCCCGGGGCTGACGACCATCGTGCTCGGCACCAATTGGAACGCGCGCATTGAAGCGCGCCTCGGCGAGCCGTACGGCAGCATCTACGGCAAGGCCTGGCGGCGCGACTCGACCACCGGCAAGATCATCACGTCGGGCGGTTTCCCGGTCGCCAACCCGACGCTCACCAAGTTGGGCAACGTGAACCCGGACTGGACGGGCGGCCTGAACAACGAGTTCCGCTACAAGAACTACACGTTCAGCTTCCTGTTCGACATTCGGCAGGGTGGCCAGAACTTCTCGTCGGGCAACTGGTTCGGCGAGTATGCCGGCATTCTTGCCTCGACCCTCAAGGGTCGCGAGCAGGACTGGGACAAGCCGGGCATCAAGGTGGACGGCATCGACAAGTCGAGCGGCCAGCCGAACACGGTCACCATCACGGCCGAAGACTATCACCACAACTTCTTCTACTCGACCGAACCCGGCATCTTCAACACGAGCTTCGTGAAGCTGCGCGACGTCCGCCTGGGCTGGGACGTGCCGGCCAAGTACCTCACGAACCTCAAGCTGTCGGCGCTCAACGTGGCCATCATCGGCCGCAACCTGCACACCTGGACCGATTTCCCGAACTACGACCCCGAGAACGCAACGAACTCGGGCAACGTGGGCCAGGGCTTCGACATGGGCGCCCTGCCGACGACGAAGTCGGTCGGCATCAACTTCACGATCACTCCGTGACCGTCTACCGGGAGATTTGACTGATGAAACACACTCGGCTCTCGGTCGCGCTGCTCGCCGCCACGTCCCTTGTGGCGACGGCCTGCCAGACCGATCTCACCGGGCTGAACGTCAACCCGAACAGCCCGTCCGTCGACACGCCGCCCCCTCCGGGGACAATCTTCACTCGTGCGGTGGCAACGACGGCGGGGCGCGTGGGTGGCGCCGGCTACCAGTTGTCCATGATGGAACTGCTCGCGCAGCATGTCGCGCAGTACCAGTACGTGGACGAGGACCGGTTCGCCTATCGCGTCCTGACCATTGATGGCTACTTCAACGGCCCGTACGTGGACGACCTGATGAACTACCAGCAGGTCTACAACGTCGGCAAGACGACCAAGGATCCGAACACCTGGGGTCCGGCGTCCGTCATGATGCAGTTCGCCTACCAGAACATGACCGACATGTTCGGCGACATTCCCTACAGCGAAGCGCTGCAGGGGACGAACGGTGCCACGCTCAAGCCGAAGTACGACGCCCAGAAGGACATCTACTATGGAATGGTGAAGGCGCTGGCTGATGCCGTCACCGCCATGGGATCGGGCGCTGGCCTTGGCAGCGGCGACCAGCTGTACGGCGGCGACGCCGCGAAGTGGAAGAAGTTCGCCAACGCTCTCCGCCTGCGCATGGCCATGCGCATGCAGAAGGCGGACGCGGCGAAGGCCAATGCGGAGCTCGCCGCCGCGATCGCGGCCTCGGGCGGCCTGATGACCTCGAACGCGGACAACGCGACGATCTCGTGGCCGGGCGATCAGGTCTTCGACAATCCGTGGGCGGCTACCTTTGCCTCGCGCGATGATCACCGTATGAGCAAGACCCTGATGGACGTCCTGCTCGCCAACAACGATCCGCGCCTTCCGTTCTACGCCCAGCCGACGACGGCCGACCCGACGAAGTACGCGGGAGAGCCGAACGGTCTCGACAACGCCTCGGCCAGTGGGTATGGCACGCTGGCGTCGCGCCCGGGCGCGATGTTCTATCCGGGCAAGACGGTATACGGCACGTACGGCTCGTCGGCCGGTCGCGCAACGCCGTCATACCTGATGACGTTCGCGGAGCAGAACTTCATTCTGGCCGAAGCGGCCAACCGCGGCATGGGCGGGCTGAATGCCGGCCAGGCGGCAGGGTACTACAATGCGGCCGTCACCGCCTCGATCAAGCAGTGGGGCGGTTCGGACGCGGCGGCTGCGGACTTCCTCGCGCAGCCAGCGATCGCCTATCAGGGCGGCGCGGCGGGTCTCACGCAGATCCTCACGCAGAAGTGGGTTGCCCTGTTTACGCAGGGTGGCGAGGCGTGGGCCGACTGGCGGCGTACGGGCGTTCCGGCGAACATCGTGCCGGGGCCGAAGGCGACGCTCAGCTACATTCCGCGTCGCATGGTGTATGCGACGTCGGAGCAGTCGGTGAACAACGACGCGCTGCAGGCGGCAATCGCCCGTCAGGGCGCGGACGCGATGAACACTCGGATGTGGTGGGACAAGTAGGGCTGACGGCGATCTGCTGTCGCTTGCGGGGCATCCGAAAGGGTGCCCCGTGAGTTTTTTGGGAAGGGATGGTGAACGGAGAGGGCAGACGGGAGACGGGAGAGGGAAGACGGAAGACGGACTCGGGGCACGTGGCGTGCGCGTCCGTCCTCCGTCTCCCGTCTCCCGTCACTTTCAGCCCAATCGGCTCCTTGAATCCCACCCCCCTATGTGACTAATTTCACAAGCTATACCAAAACGGCGTCCGGTTCGTCATGGCCACGCCGAGGGAACGTCGCGCCGCGCTCCGTGACGCACCAGGTTCCCTGCTCCCTGCACCTCGTTTCATACCCTTCCCCTGTACCTGACCATGGCTTCCTCGCTGCGCCCCGGTGAGATCAAGGACATCCTGCTTCGCGAGATCGAAGCTGCAGACCTGAACAAGCTCGATGTCGAGGAAATCGGCACGGTGCTGGAGGTGAAGGACGGCATCTCCCGCATCTACGGCCTCAAGAAGGCGATGTCGGGCGAGATGCTCGAAATCTCCGTGGCCGCCACGGGCGAGCGCATCACGGCGCTGGCGCTGAACCTCGAAGAGGACAACATCGGCGCGGTCATCCTCGGCGACTATCTGCAGATCAAGGAAGGCGACGAAGTGCGCCGCACCGGCCGCGTGCTGGAAGTGCCCGTCGGTCACGAGTTGGTCGGCCGCGTGGTGGATCCCCTGGGCCGTCCGATTGACGGCCTTGGCCCGGTCAACGCCAAGCATACCCGCAAGGTGGAGTCCATCGCCCCAGGCATCATCGTCCGCCAGCCGGTGAAGGAGCCCCTCCAGACGGGCATCAAGGCCGTGGACTCGATGATTCCGATCGGTCGCGGTCAGCGCGAGCTGATCATCGGCGACCGCGGCACGGGCAAGACGGCCGTCGCCGTGGACACGATCATCAACCAGAAGGGGCAGGGCGTCATCTGCGTGTACGTCGCCATCGGTCAGAAGGCCTCGACGGTGGCATCGGTGGTGGAGAAGCTGAAGGAAGCGGGCGCGATGGAGTTCACCATCGTCGTCGCGGCCACCGCCTCCGACCCGGCCCCGATGCAGTACATCGCCCCCTACTCGGGCGTCGCGATGGCCGAGTACTTCATGTACAACGAAGGGAAGGCGACGCTCGCGGTGTACGATGACCTGTCCAAGCAGGCCGCGGCGTACCGCCAGATCTCCCTCGTGCTGCGCCGCCCGCCGGGCCGCGAGGCGTACCCGGGCGACGTGTTCTACCTGCATAGCCGCCTGCTCGAGCGCGCGGCGAAGATCTCCAACGACCCGAAGGTCGTGGACGGCGTGCACATCCTCGCCCCGGGCGGCTCGCTGACGGCGCTGCCGATCATCGAGACGCAAGCCGGCGACGTGTCGGCCTACATTCCGACGAACGTCATCTCGATCACCGACGGCCAGATCTTCCTCGAGTCCGACCTGTTCTTCTCGGGCGTGCGCCCCGCCATCAACGTCGGCATCTCGGTGTCGCGCGTGGGCGGCTCGGCGCAGATCAAGGCGATGCGCTCGGTGGCCGGCCGCCTGCGCCTCGACCTGGCGCAGTACCGTGAGCTCGAGGCCTTCGCCGCCTTCGCGTCGGACCTCGACGCCGCCACCAAACGACAGCTTGACCGCGGCGCCCGCACGGTGGAAGTGCTCAAGCAGGGCCAGTACAGGCCGATGGCCGCCGAGCAGCAGGTGATGATCATCTATGCGGTGACCAACGGCTACATCGACGATGTGCCGGTGGCGAAGGTGCGCGAGTGGGAAGCTGGCTTCCACGCGTACCTCTCGGCTAAGCATCCGCACGTGGGCGAGTCGCTGCGCAAGGAGAAGGTGCTGTCGAAGGAGACGGAGGCGCAGTTGAAGCAGGCCATCGACGCCTACAAGAAGTCGCTCGCGTGATCGCGTCTCCCGTCTTCCGTCACCCGTCTCCCGTCAGCACCTAATCCATGGCTAAAGGACGCGAACTCGTCGGCCGCATCAAGACGACCGAGAACACGCGGAAGATCACACGGACGATGGAGATGGTTGCCACGTCCAAGCTGAAGCGGTCGTCCGACCGCGTGGCGGCGGCGCGTCCCTACGCGCAGGCGCTGGGCGATGTGATCTCCAGTCTCTTCAACGCCGAGCTGGCGGAGCGCTTTCCGCTCCTGCGGCAGCCAGTGGTCGAGCGCCGCGCGGCGGTGCTGCTGGTCACGGCCAATCGCGGATTGTGCGGCGGCTTCAACGCCAATCTCATCAAGGAAGCGCGCCTCACGCTCGCGTATCTCGAGGAGAAGGGCGTGCAGGTGGATTTGCACGTCGTCGGCCGCAAGGGGATCGGGTACTTCCGCTATGTGGGGCGCGACCTCGCGTCCACGCGCACCGACATCGGCGACGTGCCGACGGCCGCCGACGCCTCGGCGCTGGTGGACGGGCTGATGGCCGACTTTATCGCGGGAACGATTGACGCGGTGTACGTCGTGCACTCGAAGTTCAACTCGGTGCTGTCAATTCCGCCGCACACGGACCGGGTGCTGCCGGTGGCGGCGCCGACGCGCGCCGGCGCGGGGCGCGACTACCTGCTGTATCCCTCCGCCGACGCCATCCTCACCGAGCTGCTTCCCTCGTACGTGCGCAATGCGGTGTACCGCGCGCTCGTCGAGACGGCGGCCGCCGAGCAGGCGGCCCGGCGCACCGCCATGAAGAGCGCCACTGACAACGCCGGGGAGATGCTGAATCTTCTCCGCCGCACCTACAACCGCGCCCGCCAGGCCAACATCACGCAGGAGATCGCCGAGATTGTCGGCGGCGCTGCGGCACTCCAGGGTTGACCACTCACATGACGACTGCCACTGCCACCAACGTCGGGAAGATTGTTCAGATCATCGGCCCGGTGATCGACGTCGAGTTCGCGCCGGACCACCTGCCCGACCTGTACAACGCCCTCGAGGTGAAGGTCACGAGCGAGACGGGCGAGAAGCTTCGCGTCGTCGCCGAGGTGCAGCAGCACATCGGACGCAACCAGGTGCGCGCGGTGGGGATGAGTTCCACCGACGGCGTGGTGCGCGGCATGGACGCCGTGGACCTCGGCCACGCCATCTCGGTGCCGGTGGGCGCGCCCGCGCTCGGCCGCATCCTGAACGTGCTGGGCGAGCCGGTGGACAACGGCGCCGAGATTCCGGCGTCGGTCGAGCGCTGGCCGATCCACCGCAAGCGCCCCGACTTCGTGAACCTTGAGCCCAAGACCGAGATCTTCGAGACGGGGATCAAGGTCGTCGACCTGATTGCGCCGTTCGTGAAGGGCGGCAAGATCGGCCTCTTCGGTGGCGCCGGCGTGGGCAAGACGGTCGTGATCATGGAGCTGATCAACAACGTGGCTAAGGGCCACGGCGGCAAGTCGGTCTTCTGCGGCGTGGGCGAGCGCACGCGCGAAGGCAACGACCTGTACATCGAGATGCAGGAGTCGGGAGTCATCAACTCGACGGCGCTGATCTACGGTCAGATGAACGAGCCGCCGGGTGCGCGCCTGCGCGTGGGGCTCGCCGGCCTGACGGTCGCCGAGTACTTCCGCGACCGCGAGAACGCCGACGTGCTGGTGTTCATCGACAACATCTTCCGCTTTACGCAGGCGGGGTCGGAGGTGTCGGCGCTCCTCGGCCGCATGCCGAGCGCCGTGGGCTACCAGCCGACGCTGGCGACGGAGATGGGCGACCTGCAGGAGCGCATCACCTCGACGCGCGACGGCTCGATCACCTCGGTGCAGGCCATTTACGTGCCCGCCGACGACATCACCGACCCGGCGCCGGCGACGGCGTTTGCGCACCTCGACGCGACGGTCGTGCTGTCGCGCGCCATCACGGAGCTGGGCATCTATCCGGCGGTGGATCCGCTGGCCTCGGGCTCGCGCATCCTGGACCCGCAGTTCATCGGCGAGCGCCACTACAAGGCGGCCACCGAGGTGCAGCGCATTCTCCAGCGCTACAAGGAACTGCAGGACATCATCGCGATCCTCGGCATGGACGAGCTCTCGGAAGAGGACAAGAAGGTGGTGGGGCGCGCGCGCCGCATCCAGCGCTTCATGTCACAGCCCTTCTCGGTGGCCGAGCAGTTCACCGGCATCACCGGCAAGTACGTGAAGATCGAGGAGACCATCTCGTCGTTCGAACGCCTCTGCGCGGGCGAATTCGACCACCTGCCGGAGCAGGCCTTCTTCATGGCCGGCGGGATTGAGGACGTAGTGGAAAACGCCAAGAAGCTGCAGGCCTAACCGATGCTCAAGGTCTCGGTGGTCTCGCCGGAAGCGACGCTCTATCAGGGTGACGCGACGTCCGTCGTGGCGCCGGCGTTCGACGGCGAGGTGGGCATCCTGCCGAGCCACGCGCCGATGATCACGGTGCTGGGGCACGGGATTCTGCGCGTGAACGGCGATACGCCAGCGCGGTTCACCGTGTCGGGCGGCTTCGTGCAGGTGGTGGATGACGTCGTGCGCGTCGTGACGGAGAAGGCGACGGCTGTGTAACCCGCGCAGGCACGAGAAGGCAGGGGGCCGCTCCGTGAAGGGGCGGCCTTTTGCGTGGGAGGGGGAACGGGAAAACTTCTCACCACGGAGGCGCGGAGGACACGGAGATACCCGGAGAACGACATCTACAACTTCTTGGGGAAACTGCGCTTGCCGCTCTTCACCTGCGTGGCGCACCGTCGTTCCATGGAGTACTTGCCGTTGCAGTTCTCCGTGTCCCTCCGTGTCCTCCGTGCCTCCGTGCCTCCGTGCCTCCGTGCCTCCGTGCCTCCGTGCCTCCGTGGTGAGAAGTCCCCCCGTTCCCCTCGCCCTGAAATAGGCGGCGTCCACGGCTAGATTGCCCGGATGCGATTTCACGCCCTCCTGCTGGCGGCCACGCTTGGCGCCCACGTCGCCGGCGCGCAGCAGTCGAAGCCGTCGGTGAGTATCCCGCGATTCGACGCGCGCATCACCGTGGACGGCGTGCTGGATGAGCCCGTCTGGCAACAGGCCGCCGTGCTGGATGGCTTTCGTCAGTACTTGCCGGTGGACAGCCGGCCGGCAAAGGAACGCACCGAGGTGCGGCTCTGGTATGCTCCCGACGCACTGATGGTCGGCATTCGCGCGTTCACGGCCGACGTCGCGTCGCTGCGCGCGACGCGCGCCGATCGCGACAAGATCGGCAATGACGACCGGATCATCCTGTACCTCGACACGTTCAACGACAAGCGGCGCGCCTTCATGTTCGGCGTGAACCCACTGGGCGTGCAGCTCGACGGCGTGCGGACGGAGGGCGGCTACAGCGCCACGACGATGATGGGCGGCAGCATCGATTACGCACCGGACTTCTTCTACGAGTCACGTGGCCGCCTGACGCCGCAGGGCTACGAGGTGGAGCTGCGCATCCCGTTCAAGAGCCTGCGCCTCCCCGGGACGGGCGCGCAGACGTGGGGATTCAACGTGCACCGGTTTTCTCCGTCGACCGGCTACGAGGACACTTGGTCCGACGTTCGACGGGCGGGCGCGACCTTCCTGGGGCAAGGCGGGACGCTCACCGGGCTGCACGATCTTGAGCGCGGCGTCGTGACCGAGGTGCAGCCGTTCGTGACCTCGACCACGGCCGGGGTGCGGGCGCCCGATGGATCGTTTGCCCGCGACGCGGCGACGACGAGCTCCGGCGCCAACCTGCGTCTCGGCTTCACGCAGCTTTCGCTCGACGCGACGTTCAATCCCGACTTTAGTCAGGTGGAGAGCGACGCCGGCTTGGTGACGCTGAACGAGCGGTTCGCTTTGTACGTGCCGGAGAAGCGCCCGTTCTTCCTCGAGGGAATCGAGCTGTTTGCGACGCCGAATCAGCTAGTCTACACCCGCCAGCTCGCCGATCCGTCGGTCGGCGGCAAGGTGACCGGCAAGGTGGGGGCGTACAGCGTGGCGTTCCTCAGCGCCGTCGACCACGAGACGTCGGGAGCGGCGCAGTTCCAGATTGGCCGCGTACGGCGCGATCTCGGCGAGGGTTCGAACGCCGGACTCACGGTGACCGACAAGGAACTGGGCGGCAGCTACAATCGCGTGGCGGCCGCCGACGTACGGCTCGTCTATCGCAAGCTCTATTTCTTCGAGGCGCAACTGGGCGGCGCCTCGACGCGCAGTGGGCCGTTGGACACGAAGCGGGGCCATATCTGGAAACTCGAGAACGACCGGACGGGACGCCACTGGGGATACAACATTCAGTGGATCGACATCGGTCGCGGCTTCCGAAGCCAGTCGGGCTTCGTCCCGCGCTCCGATATCACCAGCTTCCATTGGTTCAACCGGCTGTCGTGGTACGGGGCCACCGGCGCCTTCGTGGAAAGCGTGACGACGTTCGCGGGTCCGCAGCGCATCTGGCGATCTGGCGCGGCCGTTTCCAGCGCACCGCTCGAGGGAAAGGACAACGTCAACCTCATGGTGCGACTGCGCGGCGGGTGGAGCGTCACTACCTCGGTGGGGCGGCAGTTCTTCTTTGTGGATCCGTCCAATTACCTGGCGTACCGGACCGGCTCGGGTGGATCGGCGCCGCTCTACCGGCCTCCGCAGTGGCAGACGGGACTCGCCGATGTGCAGGCCACGATTTCCACGCCGGTGCTCCAGCGTGCCAATGCGTCGGTGAGCGTGCAGCGAACGGCCTTGCCCATCTTCGTCGAGGGGTCGCGCGGTACGGATCTCCGCGTGTCAGCCACCGTGTCGTTGCGCCCGACGGCGGCGGCGCGTGTCGATGGAACGCTCGCCTCGTCGCGCATCACGCGTCGGGTCGACGGCTCGGGGTTTGCCCGCACGCTCATTCCCCGGCTCAAGCTCGAGTACCAACTGACGCGCGCGATGTTCGTGCGGGTGGTGGGCGAGTACCGGTCGGAGCGGCGCGATGCACTGCGCTCGGCAGACGACGGCCGCACGCTCTGGGTGAATCAGACCCTGAGCGCGCCGGCGGCGTCAAGTCGCCTGCGCGTGGACTGGTTGGCGTCGTACCAACCGGTGCCCGGGACGGTGGCGTTTCTCGGCTACGGCACCGGCCTCGACGCACCGCGGGCCGACGAGTTCTCCGCGCTGCGGCGCAGCGACGACGCGTTCTTCGTCAAGCTGGCGTATCAATTTCGACGGTAGACGGTGGACGGCAGATGGTTGCGGCTCGGAATACTGCTGTGTCGTGACCCGCCACCTCTGCGCTCGTCTGGGGTAGGAAACCACCGTCCCCTGTCGGAGAACTGCTCGTGAAGCGTCTGGTTTTTGTCGCCTTGCTCGTCCCTGCCATCGCGCAGGGGCAGTCCTATACCTATCCGTCGTTTCAGCTCCCGACGCTCGTCGAGCGGGAGTACAACTTCGCGGCCGCCGACGGCGGACGCGCCGGCGCCTCGCTCCTCTTCCAGTGGCGCGAGGCGGTATCGCCGCTCTGGCAGTTTGGCGTCGACGCGGGACTCGCCGATCCCGACGGCACGGCCTCATCGCGCCTAGTCCTCGGCGGCCACGCCGCGCGACAGTTGACGCGCGCCACGACGGACATGCCGTTCGACGTCGCGCTGACCGGCGGCGCCGGGTTCTCTGGCGTGAACGGACACAACGTGGTCCGCATTCCCGTGGGCGCGTCGGTGGGGCACCGTTTCGCCCTCGACGGCGGGATGAGCGTCACGCCGTTCGTGCACCCGCGCCTCTCCCTCGACCTCTGCAATGACTGCAAGGCGGGCGACGCCGACCGCAAGCTCAATGTCGCGGTGGACATCGGCGGCAGTCTGCAGATGACGGAGCAGGTCGCGCTCCGCATTGCCGCCACTGCCGGCGGCTCGGACTACCTGGGTTCAGGCAACGGCCTTGGCCTCAGCGTGGCGTGGACGCCGAAGGGCCTGCGGAAGTAGCGCGCCCGACTAGCGGACGGGTGCGCCGCCGCCGGCGCTGAGGCCGCCGTGGGCGCCGCCAGACTTGAGCGCGGTGAGCGCGATGGACACCAGGCCGGCGGTGACCGTCGCCGCCGTGAAGGTGGAGCGCCGGCGGTTGAATCGCCGTTCGTCGAGCGCGCTTAGGTCGGAGCGCGCAATCGCCACCGTCCCTTCACCGATCCATGGCTGGGCCACGCCATTCGACGTGCGTACCCACTGCGGGTTCACCAGCAGCGTGTCGCCGGCGCGCCACGCAACCAGCTCGCCCGTGACCGAGCGCACGTTCGGGCCGAGGTACCGCGCGAGTTCCATGGTCCCGTCTGACGTCAGTTCGAATCGCACCGTGCCAGGACGGGCAGCGCCGACGACCGGCTGGTAGTAGTAGCAGGCGGAGTTGCTGAGCAACGTGCCTACGACAAGCATGGCGGCTGCGGAACGCTGGAAACGGCGCATGGCGGATAGGGGGCGGATGTGTCAGTAGGTGGCACAGGTGGCGCGGGCCCCGTGGTGGCGGCCCGCCCACCGCGCCGAGAAAGGTTACATCAGCTGCCGCACTTCGACGGGGTCTCGATGCACGGATTCCCCAGCCGCTCGACGTTCGGTATCGGGAACAGCAGTCCCTTGACCGTAAACGCCGACTCGAAGTTCGGGTTGTTGACCCACTTGGGGTCGGTGAGTCCAAAGCGATACATATCGGCAAGACGGCGACGCATCAGCCAGAGTTGCGCCTGCCGCTCGTAGACGAGCATCTGCTGCGCCGGAATCTGCGCGGCGTACGCCGGCTTGCCGTCCAGCGCGCGCACCGTGTTGATCTGCGTTGTGAACTCGCCAATGTTGCCGGCCGACAGCGCGGCCTCGGCGAGGATGAGCCGCAGTTCGCGGTTGCTCGTCATCCAGAGCGTGCCCGACTGCGTGCCGAACGCCTTGAAGGCCGCCAGCGACGCGGTGGCCGTCGGATCGATGGCACCGGAGATCGGATCCTTGAGGTTGGTGTACGCCGCGCCGACGCGGTGTTCGTTGCGGCCATTCACCTCGAACCAGATGTTGATCCCCGCCGTCGCCTCGAGGTTGTTCACGAGATTGAACTTCGCGTCGGCGGCGGACATGGCGATCGCGGCGTTGGCGTCGGCCACGGCGCCAGCGTCGTTTACCAGCGGGTTGGCGGTGTTCACCGTCCCCTTGGGCGAGATCTTGCCCCAGACGCCCTTGGCGTGCTTCACGCGGGCCCGGTACGCCGTGATGTTGTACCGGTCGGCCGATGCGGTGGCGATGGCCAGCGACTTGTCGAGGTAGCCGATCGCCTTGTCGTAGAGCTTGCCCATGTTGGCGCGCCCCACCGGTGCGGCCGGCGTCGTCTTGCTGGAGAAGGCGTAATCATCGTACATGTCGGCAATCGACGTGTACGTGATGGCGGCGTACAAATACGCCCGCGCCAGCGACTGCCGGTTGACCAGCGTCCCGGCCTTGTCGAACGCCTCGAGTTTGGTGATGGTCTGGTCGGCGAGGTAGCGCGCCGTGCCGACGTCCGGGAATGCGCCGTCGGTGAACTCGTTGAGGAAGTTGCCCAGCCCGCCCGTCTCGAGGTCGAGCCACGCGTCACGCGAGCCGATCCAGTCGAGCTCGTCGGTGGCCACGGAATACGGCACGGTAGTCGCCGACAGCATGCGGACGAGCGCCGCCAGCGAACCGTTGGCCTGCGCGTCGGCTGACGCCGGGTTCTCCAGCGCCGACTCGGGCACGTTGTTGGGGTTCTTGACGTCGAGGATGCTGGAACACGCCCCCACCGCCGTGAGCATGACGCCGCTGATGATACCCCGCGACCAGACGCGGGGCGAGATGAGATTGCGCATGGAGGTCCTCATTAGAAGCCCACCCGCACGTTGAGGGCAAAGCGGCGTGGGATCGGGAAGCCGAATGCATCAATTGACTCGCCGAAGTTGCTGTTGGTGCCGCCGCCCGTGCTGCGACCGAAGACGTTGATCTCGGGGTCGGTGCCCGGATACTTGGTCCAGAGCGCGAAGTTGCGCGCCGAGAACGTGACCGCCATGTCGCTGGCGCCCACCGCACTCGCCCACGTGGACGGCGCGGTGTACGTGAGCGACAACTCACGCCAGCGCAGGAAGTCGCCGCGGAACTGCTGGTTGAGGCCGTCAAACGGCGACAGTGCCGCCAGCTGGTAGGCGTACACCTTGGCCGCGCCAAGCCGCTGATCGGCCGAACTGGCCGGGTTGAGGATTGTCGCCTCCGTGAAGGCGCGCAGCTTGGTATTGCCGCCGTTCGCGGGGCTTGAGGTACGGAACGCGTCGGTGAGGTCCGAGATCGTGTAGTGTCCGAACCGGTACTCGAGGTTGGTCGAGAGGCGCCAGTTCTTGCGGAACGTCACCGAGCCGCCGAACGAACCCTGGAAGTCGGGGAGTGGCTTCCCGCTGTAGTGATCGAGGAAATCCTTGTTGTTGTTGTCGTCGGCGAGCATCGGCGGAATGGCCGCCAGTTGCCGAGGCGTCGCGAGGAACGCGAGCATCTGGGCTTCCGTGTCGGGGACGCCGTCCTTGTTGGTGTCGAACGGCAGCTGCCCCGGCTGCAGGCACAGGCCGCCACCGGCCGTCTTGGTCTGACCGGCCGCGCACGGATCGGGAAGCTTGGCGCCGAAGAAGGATCCCGGTGCGTAGCCTTCCTTGATGAAGTTGCGGTAGCGCGGATAGCTGCCGCCCACCTTGAGTGGCGGTGCGCCACCAAGGCTGGTCACGAGCTGGCTGAGGAAGGCGGTGTTCCCGTACACGTCGACCGACAGATTGGGCCGATTGACCACGAAGCCCTTGAGCTTGAGGTCCCATCCCCATGCCTTCATGCCGCCAATGTTGTCGAGCTGCAACGCGGAGAAGCCGCCCGTGACAGGGAACTGTCGCGCCACCAGGGCGTCCCGCAGATCGCGTCCCCAACGAGTCAGGTCCACGGACCAGCGGTTGTCGAGCAGGCCGATCTCGGTGCCGACTTCCCACTCGGTGCTGATCTCCGGCTTCAGGTTCGGATTGCCCAGGTTCGCCGGCACCAAGCCGCCGCCCGCGGTCGAGGTGAGCGGGCCGTACGTCGTCAGCTTGTCGAACGCTCCCGGTTGCCGCCCGGCCCGGCCCCACGCCGCTCGCACGCGGAAGGTCGAGACATACTTGGCCAGCGCTCCGTCGCCCCACGACGGCCGGTCCGACGGAATCACGGAAAGCGACGCCTGCGGATAGAAGACGCCACCCGAGGTCTTGCCGAAGGCGCTGTTGTAGTCGTAGCGCCCGCCAAAGGTGGTGAAGACCCAGTCGCGGTAGCCCATCTGTTCCTGCGCGAAGAACCCGGCGTTCACCACCGAGCTGAACGACTCGAACACGCGCGGGCTCGAGCCGCCACCCACGACCTCGATGCCCGGGCCAGGGAAGCCCTGGTTGGACCCCGACTCGTCGTTCTCCCGCGTCAAGAAGCCCTGAGCGCCGAAGATCAGGTTGGACGAAAGATTGGTCATCAACGCCTGCGTCCACCCGCCGTTCACGCTCAACGTGACCTCTTGGTGCGAGCGATCATCGACGTTGGCCAGTCCAGCGTTGGCCCGGTTGACGCGCCGGTCCACGTTGTTGCCGAACGGAAGGAACGTCGTGGAGCGCTGCGAGGTGAAGTCGATGCCGAAGGTGCCGTCGAAGTTGAGGTCGGCCGATGGCACATAGCTGCCGCGCAGGCGCCCGTTGAAGTGCCGGGCATCCTGCTTGATGCTGTACTGCAGCAGCTCGTTCATGGTGCCGAACGAACTGGCCCCGGTGGGGTTGCCCGCCCCCTTGCAGAGGCCGTTGCCGAGCGAGCCGTACGTCGGGTCGTTGGCGCTGGTCTTCGAGGCGTCGCACTGCGCGTTCTCCGGCTTCGAGAACAGCGCGATGGTGTACGGCGCGTAGATGCTGTTGTTGTTCTCGGGAATTTCGTTATGCGTCGCCGCGTAGAGGACGTTCGCCTGCAGCTTGGTGTTCTTCGACGGCGAGATGCCGAGGTTCACCGTCCCCTGGTACTTGTTGTTGATGTCCTTCATGAAGACGCCGCGATCATGCCAGTTGAAGTTGCTGGCCGTGAACGGGCCGTCCTCGGTGTACGAGCGGACCGACGCGAAGTAGGTGACCACCGGCGTGCCGCCCGACACCTGCCCGGCGATCGTACGCGACACGCCCCGCTCGAACAGCTTCGTCGCGAACGCCTTGTTGAACGGCACGAACGCCTGCACCGGAGTGCCGTAATGGGCCGACAACCGCGTGGCCTGCGAATCCGAGCGCGCCACGCCCCACTGCGGCTGGATGCGGTTGGTCGGATACGAGGTGAAAGCCTGCTCGGCGTCCACCGACCACGTGGGCGCACCCAGCGCGCCCTTGCGCGTGGTGATCAGGATGACGCCGTTCGATGCCTCGGTGCCGTACAGCGTCGCCGCCGCCGCGCCCTTGAGCACCTCCACCTTCTCGATGGACTTCGGATCGATGTCATCGAGGCGCGACGGGCGTCCCCCGCCGCCGGTGCCGACGAAGCCGTTGCCGAAGCCGCCGCCGTTGTCGAGGCGCACGCCGTCGATGTACACGATCGGCTCGTTCGACTGCGACAGCGAGGCATTGCCGCGCACGCGAATGCGCGCGCCCTCGCCCGTCGCGCCCGACGACGGCATCGCCATCAGCCCGGGCTCACGCCCCTGAAGCACGTCGGAGAACGACGCAATGGGAGCTGTGAGCGGCGCCTCGACGGCGGCCACGGTGTTGCCAAGTTTGCGTGCTTCGACCTGCGACCCGCCCGTGCCGGTGGTGACCACGGCGCCAAGCTCGATGGCCGACTGCCGGAGCTCGAACGTCACCGTGGACGTCGCACCCGGCCGCACGTTGACGACCTTCACCAGCGGGGCATAGCCGATGAGGCGCGCGCGCACGTTGCGCTCGCCGGCCACGACGTTGTTGATGCGGAACTTTCCTGTCTGGTCCGTCATACTGCCGATCGTCTGGCTGGTGCCAGAAATCGTGACCTGCACGTTTGGCACGGGACGCCGGGTGCCGGCGTCGACGACGTTGCCGGTGATCGTACCTGTCGCTTGCTGGGCGGCGAGTGTCACGGGGACCAGTGCTCCCATGAACACACGTTTCGCCAAGCGAGCGACGGTCGAGCCGCGCTTGCTCATACTGCCTCCAACGGGGTGGGGGGGCTTCGCTCCAAGCGAGGCGAAGGGTCTTATGGAATCAAGGCGCGTGAGCGCGGCAGGCGCGCTCGAACGCAGCTCTAGAGTTGGGGGGCTTCCATCGGGGCCTTCGCTTGGGACTATCCTAAGTTCTAAACAAATGAATCGATGTCAAGTGGTCCGGGCACACAAAATCCGACCAATCGACGTCCGCCGCTTACTCGTTTTCCCCTACGGCGCCTCCATCACCATCTCGTACGACCGCTGGGCCGCACCCAGTCCGCCGCGCACAACGTCGCGTGCGCGGCGCCCCGCGTCCTCTCGCGCGGTCGGATCGGAGAGCCAGGCGCCCAGCGCGCCCTCGAGCGCGAGCGCGTTCTCCACCACCCTTGCGCCGCCCTCCTCCGTGAGCAGGCCGGCGTCTCGGCTCCTGGTGCATCGCGGGCCGAACAGCACCGGCGCGCCAAACGCCGCCGGTTCAATGACCGAGTGCAGTCCTGCCGTATGGAAGCCGCCGCCGACGTAGGCCACGCTGGCCAACGCGTACAGGTCGCCCAGCACGCCCACCCGGTCGACGATCACCATGTCCGCCGATTCCTGATCGTGCGCGCCGAGTCGCGCCCCGCGCAGCTCGGCACGCTTGCACCATCCTTCGATGGCCGCGAGGTGCGCCGCGGTGGGTTCGTGCGGCGCGATGACGAGCCGCGCGTTCGGCACGCTCGCGCGCACACCGCGCCAGGCGGCCTCGAGCACCTGTTCGTCGGCGGGCCACGTGGAACCGGCCACCAACGTGGGCCGCGACGACACGAGGGGGGAAAGGAGTGTCGACTCGCGGTCCGCCTGTTGCGCCCGTTCCCACACCTGGTCGTAGCGGGTATCGCCCGTCACGCGAACGTGCGCGCGGTTCACGCCGAGTGCGACCAGCCGCGCGGCGTCGGCCTCGTCGATGGCGCCCACCGCGGCGAGCGCGGCATACGCATCTCGCAGCAACGCGCGCGCAAACACCCCCCGCCGTCCCGATCCCTCCGCGAGCGTGGCGGCGATCATCGTCACGCGCACGCCCCGTCGCGCCGCCTCCTCGACCAGCACGGGCCACACGTCGAGCTTGCTGAAGACGAGCGTGGTGGGTCGGAGCGCGTCGAGCAGGGCGCGTGCGGCGCGCACCGTGTCGAAGGGGAGGAAGTCGGCGTAGTCGGCGCCGACGCGCAACGCGAAGCTCGACGCGCTGCTCGAGTAGTGCGTGTACACCAGTTGCACATCGGGACGGCGTGCGCGGAGCAGTTCCACCACCGGGCGCGCCTGAAGCCCCTCACCCACGGACGGTGCGTGCAGCCAGACGAGCGGACGCGTGGGGTCGCGATGCGCCGCCGCCCAGTGCGCGAACCGCGCGAGCACGCCGCGACGTCCCGCCAGCGAGGCCATCGTCTTTCCGTCGCCCGGACGAGCGACCGATGCGGCCCATTCCGCGAGCGTGCCCGCAGTGGCGTAGGCGGCGCGCAGCGCGACGTTCACGCCCTGCCCAGTTACTTGCCCGCGGGCGTCGGGGCAGGCTTGGTGGCGAGCGCGGCCTGGATGGCGCCGCGGAACGTCGCGAGCGGCTGCGCGCCGATGAGCGGCTGGTTGCCCACGAAGAATGTGGGTGTGGACTGAGCGCCGGCGCGACTCGCGCGTTCTTCGTCGCCCTGGATGAGCGGCCGCGTCGCGCTGGACTTCACGCACGCGCGCAGGGTGTCCACGTCGGCTCCAGCCTCGCGGGCGAGTCCCTCGAAGAACGGCAGCGGGTCGGCGAGGTCAGCCCAGCTCTTCTGCGTGCGGAAGAGCGCGTCCTGCATCGGCCAGAACTTGCCCTGCACGCTGGCGCACATCGCGGCTTCCGCCGCCGGCACCGCGTTGGCGTGCATCGGCAGCGGGAGATTGACGTACGCGACGCGGATCTTGCCCGAGTCCACGAACTCCTTGCGGATCGCCTCCCACGACTCGTCGTGCCAGCTCTTGCAGAACGGGCATTGGAAGTCGCTGATGACGATCATCCACGTCGTTGCCGCCGGACTGCCGAGGATGCGACCGGCATCGGCCTTTGCCAGCAGCGCGGCGCTCGAGTCAGCGAGTGGCGCGGCCTCACCGGGCGCGGCGGCCGCCGGCTGTACCGTCGCGGCGTCGGCACTGCGCGCAGCGGGGGCATTCTCGCTCTTGCCGGCGCAGCCGGCGACGGAGAGCAGAAGCACGGACGAGAGAAAGCGAAGCAGCATCAGCGCAGGGAAAAGTCGGAGCGAATACGATGGAGGGCAGGGGACGTGCGGTCCAACACATAAGTGTAGTCGCCCTGCTCGCCCAGCGCGACGGCGAAGCCTGTCTGCCGCGCGATGCCGAGCACGGCGCCGCGCGCGGCACGCGCATCGAGGACGAACAACCCTTCGCCGCCCGCCGCCACGAACAGGCGCTCGCGCGTGATGAGCGCGTCGTACGCGAAACGCGTGCCGGTCCACACGAACCGCACCCGTGCCGACGTACCGCCCTCCACGTCGAACAACCAGAGTCCACGCTCGCCGGCGGCGACCGCCACGCGCGACCCGTCGGTCCGCACGGTGCGCACGCCTCCGGTGAGGCGCACCGACGATTGGCGCGTCAGCGAGTCGCCGACCAGCGTGAACGCGCCCAGCGAGCTGTCAGTCGCGACCCAGACGACGCCGCGCGCGTCATCCGTCGCCAGGGCGCGCACGGGTGCCCCTGCCGACGTGGATCGCCAGGTCGAGTCGGACCGGCCGGGTGGAGGCGAAAGCTCCAGCCGTTCGCCGATGGCGACGACGTGCCGTCCGCGCAGCTCGGTGCACGCCGTCACGTCGCCATCGCGCACGCGCATGCCGATGGCGGAGTCGGCGGCAAACTCGTACAGTCCGGTTGTGGCGGCCACCAACACCGAGGACGGCGTGAGCGCGACGCCGTGGATCCCACGTATCCCCACCGCCCGCCGCGCGAGCAGGCGGGGTGCGCCATCGGTGGCGAACAGCTGCACGCCTCCCGTACCGCCCGCCGCGCCGCGCTGCGCGCTCACGGCGAGCCACTGCGGTTCGCCCTCGAGCATCAGCGCCTGCGCGGTGGGAGCGACCGGTGCGCCGCGCCGATAGCGTAGCGCGAATGCCTGATCCATCTCGCGCCCCATCAGGTAACCCACAAACAGCCCGATGCCGATGCTCATGGGCAGCACGCAGCTGGGGCCGGTGCATGATCCCACTGGATCCTCGGCGCTGCCGACGAAATAGGCGGAGGCGGCGAGCGCGGCGGCGGCGCCCATCACGAAGGGCATGAGCACGCGTCGCGGCACGCGACGTTCGCCAGGGTGAGTCGTGACATCGACTCGCGCCTGCTGCGCCAGAAGGGCGGGCGCCGTCGCCTGTTGCGCGGAGAGCGCGCCGGCGAGCACGAGCGTGCGAAGTCGAATGCGCAGTCGCGGCGTCACGAGCTGGGCCGTTCGAGGGTCAGGGTACGTTCCGTGTGCGCCGAGCGGCCGGTGGACATGTCGGTGACCTCGACTGAGAGTGCGTACTGCCCGGGGGGCGCGTCGCCCAGTTGAAGCGTGAGTTGGTGCGGCACCATCATCCCGGCGCGCGCGCTACGCTCGTACGTCAGCGACACCTGCTCGTCGCCGACGGCGCTCAGTCCCACGGCGTCGGCGATGCCACCGAGCAGGCGGGCGCTGAACGACCGGCCGCGATCGATGGAGAGGATGCGCACCGTCACCCGCACGCGCAAGCGTGCAATTCGGCCCTCGCGGGGAGTGGCATTGTATGTCTCCCAGTAAAGCGCGACCGTATCGCCTGGGAGGTAGCGCATTGCCGGATTGGCGTCGATGCGATAGTCCGCGCGCTCGACGGCGTCGGCGGCGCCGATGACATGGTCGGCGATGACGAGGTCTGAGATGTCGAAGGCGCCGCCCGCGCCGAGGGGGAGCACGCCGATGGTGCCGTCACCGCGGGCGCCGCGCCCCGTGTCGGGTTGTCGCGCCTCGATGCGATAGGCGTACTCGCGCCCTGACGGCACCGTGCGCGCCCAGCTCCGGCGCACGGCCGCCGCACGAGGGCCGGCGGGCAGGCGCAGCGAGTCGCGCTGCATCTGCGGGGCGCGCTGCGCGGCATCCGCGCCAAACGCGAACCCACCCTCGACGAGCGCCGGCGTGAGATCCACGTCGCGCAGCATGCGATCGGTGGGGAGTTCGGCAAACAACTCGACGCGCGTGCCGGAGTCGGCCCGAAACCGCGCCACCTGCACCGGCACGGTGTCGAGCCGCAGGGCACCGTGGACGTCGGCGAGACTCATCGGGATGATACGACGCGCGTTATCGGCATAGGCGCGGAAGTTCCCCGCGAAGCCGGCCGCATTGATGGCCGGCGGGCCGCGGAAGACGAAGCGCAACGCATTGGCGCGATACCACCAGATGGTGATGACCCGCGCCGTGCTCTCGGCTCCGTTCACCTCCTGCGTTTCCGGTGCGAGCGTGGCGATCACGTCGGGCGCGCCGTATCGAATCCAAATCTGCCCCCGATCGGTTCGCCACCCGGGGAGCCCCGCCTCCTCTGAGGTGAACCGCAGGTCGGCGTAGGCCACACGGGCCAGAAGCGCGACGCGCGCCTCGTTCACCGGTGTCAGCGCCAAGGGGTCGGCGGAACGCCACCAGGCCAACTCCGTCGCCTCTCGCTCCGAGCGGGATGCCCGTGCCAGTTGCGTGGCGTCGTCGGGGCGCAGCCACTGCGCCACGTCGAGCATCTCGCGTCGCGTGGAGTCGGGGAGCAGGGCCAGCGCGGAATCGAACGCGAATGCCGCTTCGTCTACTCGGTCGCGCTCGGAGAGCGCGAGGCCCAGCGCGAGCCAGGTGCGTGGCGCGCGCGGCTGGCGCCGCGCGAGTGTCGTGGCGAGCGGGAGCATCTCGGCGCTGCGCGCCGATTCGTAGAGCAAGGCGAGCAGGTCGGCTGCCGCACCCTCGTGCGACGAGTCGGCCGCGAGCGCTGCGTGGAAATGCTCCTCGGCCTTCAGTCGATCCAACTCACCCGCGTCGGCGACCGGTGCACTGCGCTGCTCGAGGAAGTTCGGGATGTAGTGCCAGTCGTCGGCCGCGGCCTCGAGATCGAGCGCGGTGGCGGTGCCGGTGAGGATGCGGCGATGGCGCAGGGCGTTGAAGCGCCGCGCCGACACCAGTCCCAGTTCGTACTCGACAATCGCGAGCAGGTGGGCGTCGCCGCGCGCGCGCGCGGCGCGCTGGGCCTTGGCGAAGAGGCGCTCGGCTTCAATGCGCAGAAAGGGTGTCTTGAGTCTCAACCGGCCCAGCTCAAGCAGGTAAAGCGGGTTGTTCGGGTCACGGTCGAGAGCGGCTTCGAGCTTCTCTCCGGCGCGCCGGCGCCGGAAGATGTCGTCGGGCGCAAGTCCCATCTCGGAGCGACGCGAGAGGATCACGCCGTGTTGATAAAACGCGTCCGCGAAGCGCGGCGCGCCGCGCTGCACGAGTTCCAGCGCATCCAGCGCAGTCGCGGTGTCGCCGGCGGCGAGCGCGTTGAGTGCGCGGCGATAGACAGAATCGACGGCACTGGGGAGCGTCGTGCGCTGCTGCGCCTGGGAGGGCACGGCTCCCAAGACGACGGCAAGCGTCGCGGCCAGCACAGGGATGGTGAAGGGCGCCGAGCGCATTCTGCCCAACTATACGAGGAAAGGACCGATGAGGGCAGGGAAACGAAGCGGCGTTATGCATCGCATTTCCGTCGTCCGGTGAAGCGCTCCCGGAGGTTGGCGTCAGAAGCGCCTAAGTGGCGGCGGATGCTGCGGATGCGAACATCCGTTTATGTCAGGAATTCCCTGAAATTCCGCATTGCACAATCTCCGACCGTTCCATAGGATTTTGCGCGGTGACGGAAGTCACCTGAGCTGGGTAAGGGAGTGTGCAACCCGTGGGCTACGCAGCCCCCGGGGGATTGTGTGCTTGCGGGGCTTGGCGGGACTAGGCACACCGTGATGCCCCGATTGAAATCGGTTGTTCCTTGCAGGGACGCGGAGTGGTACGCCGCCGACCTGCTGAAGTTCCGCTCCGGAGGATCGGGGCAGCAGTGCGAAGCTCCTGAAGTCGGCACGTCTCCTGTTTATCACCTTTTGTTTGAGGGAGTCCGATGACCATGAGTACTCGGTTTCGCTGGATGACGACCGCAGTACTGGCTCTCCTGTTCAGCGTCTCGGCGTCGGCGTTCGCGCAGAACGCCACCATCACCGGCAAGGTGGTGTCTGACGCCGGCCAGCCGTTGTACGGAGCCAACGTTGTGATCGATGCGCTGCAGATCTCGGTCGGTACAAACGCCCAGGGCGTGTACACGATCACGGTTCCCGGCGCACGTGTTCGGGGGCAGGCAGTCGTGATGCGCGCCCGCGCAATCGGCTACCAGCCGCAGGTCAGGAACTTTGTGCTCACCGCCCAGACGCACAATTACGACTTCGAGATGAAGATTGACGTCAACCGCCTGAACCAGGTGGTGATCACGGGCGTGACGGGCGCGACGGAAGTGAAGAAGCTCGCCTTCACGGTGGCCCAGGTATCGCAGGCCGACGTGCCAGTGGCGGGCGCCAACGCGCTGTCGCAGCTGCAGGGCAAGGTGGCGGGGGCCAACATCGTGTCGGCCAGTGGCCGGCCGGGTGCGGCGCCCTCGATCATTCTGCGTGGTCCGCAGTCGATCAACGGCGCCGGTCGTGGCCAGGAGCCGCTCTACATCATTGATGGCGTGGTCTCGCAGGGTGGCCTGCAGGACATCAACCCGCAGGACATCGAGAACGTCGAAGTGGTGAAGGGCGCCGCCGCATCGTCGATGTACGGGTCGCGCGCCGGCAACGGCGTCATCCAGATCACGACGCGTTCGGGCAAGAACGCCCAGGACGGCGTGCGCTTCCGCGCCAGCGCCGAATACGGCTCGTCGGACATCGAAAACGTGCTGGACATTCCGAAGTCGACGATGATGCTGATGAACGAGGACATGACGCGCTTCTGCGTCGTGACGAGCGGCGCGCCGGACTGCACGCGCACCGTCGACATCTTCCAGGAAGCGTATCGCGTCAACAACGACGGCTCCGATTTCGCGCTCCCGCCGGTCAACTTCGTCAATGACGGCGGCATCTCGCGCAATCCGGGTCAAATCAACATGCGGGCGCTCTACCTGTCGAACCCCTGGCCGCGCGCCGGGACGCCGATGCGCCAGCTGCTGACCCGCGGCAAGCAGTACAACAACACGCTGGATGCGACGGGACGCGTGGGGCGCACCAACTTCTTCGCCTCGGCGAACATGTTCCGCCAGCAGGGCTCGCTCCGCTTCATGGACGGCTACCAGCGCAACTCGATCCGCCTGAACCTCGACCAGACGATGGCGGGGAACTGGAGCTTCGGCGTGCGCACGGCCTTCACGGACGCCATCGACAACGACGGCGGCGTGCAGTGGCTGTACCTCTCGCGCCAGCCGGCCAACGCCGAGCTGCTGCGTCGCGATTCGAAGGGACGCCTCTTCGTCCGCTCCGTGCCGCAGGCGCAGGGCGCCCAGAACTACAACCCGGCGTACTACGCCGAGAATTACCGTCCCCGCAACCGCATCAGCCGTTTCGTGGGTGCGCTGAACGCGAAGTGGCAGCCGTTGACGTGGCTCGACGCGACGGCAGAGTTCGGGTATGACACCCGCAGCAACCATCGCGAATCGCAGGCCGACCGCGGCTTCCGGACGACGGCGTCGCGCTCGACGAACCTTGGCTACCTCGACTGGTCGGAGAACAAGTCGTACGCGCTGAACGGCGCGGCGATGGTGACGGCGCGCAAGTCGTGGCTGGACAATGCCCTCGATTCGCGCCTGACGCTGCGTTCGTCGTACGAAGCGTCCGACGACCGCGGCTCTAGCCTCGGCGGCGTGAACCTCGCCGTGCCGGGCCTTGAGGATCCGGACGCGATCGTGAGCGGCCAGTACATCGGTGGCTACTCGGAGCAGGTGCGCGCGCTCGGCATGTTCGCGAACCTCGACCTCGACTACAAGGGACGCTACATCGTCGGCGGGCTGGTCCGCCGCGACGCCGCGTCGCTGTTCGGTGCGGCGCAGCGCTGGCAGACGTACGGCCGCGGGTCGTTCGCGTGGCGCGTCAGCGAGGAGCCGTGGTTCAAGGTCTCCAAGATCTCGGACCTGAAGCTCCGCGCCTCGGAAGGGACGGCGGGCAACCGCCCGCGCTACAGCGCCCAGTACGAGACGTTCTCGATCGGCGCCGGTGGCGCGCTCTCGCCGAACAGCCTGGGCAACAAGAACCTCCGCCCCGAAGTGTCGCGCGAGCTCGAGCTCGGCATCGACCTCGAAGTGATGAACAAGTACGGCCTGACGATCACGCACGCGGACAACGTCATCAATGACCAGATTCTCCCGGTGAAGCCGCCGGCCGCGTCGGGCTTCCAGACGCAGTGGCAGAATGCAGGCGAGTTGACGAACAAGACGTGGGAGTTCTCGCTGAACGTTCCGATCGTGCAGAAGCGCGACATCAGCTATTCGGTGCGCTTCAACTACGACGCGACGACGTCGATCATCACGCGGCTAGACATGCCGCAGACGTACTACACGGCGAATGACCAGCAGGGCACCGATACGATGTTCCCCATCAAGGAAGGGGAGGTCTTCGGCGCCATCGCCGGTCGCAAGTTCGTGAAGAGCTGCAAGGAGCTGCCGTCCGACTTCCAGTCGAAGTGCGGCTCGGGGCTCGATTATCAGAAGAATCAGGACGGGTTCATCGTCTACATCGGCGCGGGCAACACGCCGCGCGATGGCATCACGAAGAACCTGTGGTTCACCCGCGTGCCGGCGGCGTCGGCGCCGTGGGGCGCGAAGTCGGGTGAGAACCTGGCGTGGGGTGGCCCGATCCTGCTGCGCGACTCGACGGGTGCCGTGCCGTTGTTCAACATCGGCCACGCCCTGCCGAACTTCCACTGGTCGTTCAGCCAGAACTTCTCGTACAAGAAGTTCACGGCCTACGCCCTGCTCGACGCGACCGTCGGCAAGTCAATCTGGAACGAACAGCGTCAGTGGTCGCTCGGCGACTTCCAGATGACCGAAGTAGACCAGAACGGCAAGGACATCGGCGACGCGAAGCCGCTGGGTTACTACTTCCGGGCCGTGCAGACGGGTGGCATCGGCGGCCTGTACGACCTGCTGGCCCCGAACAACAACACGGTCGAAGACGCCAGCTTCGTGAAGCTCCGCGAGCTGTCGATCGGCTACCGCGTCGGCAAGATCCCTGGCGTGGGTGGCGACTGGACCGTGTCGTTCATCGGGCGCAACCTGAAGACGTGGACGGACTACACCGGCTACGACCCCGAAGTCGGCGTGGGCGGCGGCAATCTCGGTTCTGGCGCGCTCAATGCAGTTGACGCGTTCCAGTTCCCGAACCTCCGGCAGATCACTTTCTCGATCGGCACCAGCTTCTGACGACCCGGGTCGCCGGTGGCGGCGCCGAATGGCGCCGCGGCCGGGAGACCGAACTGAGGACTTTCAATGCGCAAGCATTTTCTCTGGATCGGGGCATCGCTGGTGGCGCTGACCGCCTGCGGCAACAGCCTCGAAGTAGTCAATCACAACAACCCGGACGTCGCCCGCGCGTACGCCACGCCGTCAGGCGTGGAAGGCGTGGTCGGCGGTCTCGGGGTGCAGCTCAACAACACCCAGCGAACAAGCGAGTCGATCAACACCCAGGCGAAGATCTTCTCGGGCGAGCAGTTTGCCACGGTCGCGAACTTCGGCATGGCGGCGCGGTCGGTCATTCCGCGCAACCCCATTTCGAACGATCTCGGCAACGACAACTCCTTCAGCAACTTCAACAACTGGGACGTGTTCTCGCGCACCGGTCGTTCCGCCGCGTCGGCCATCCAGGCGATCACGGCGTATCAGGCGAAGGGGCTGACGATGGGGAGCAAGGCGCAGGATGCCCGCGCGCGGGCATTCGCCTTCATGATTCTTGGCAACGCGCTGGGCTACCTCTCCATCGGGTATGACTCGGCGGCCATCGTCACCTCGGCAACGCCGAGCGATGTCGTGCCGGCGCTGTCCGGCTACAAGGACGTGAACAAGGCGGCGCTGGCCATGCTGGACTCGGCCATCGCGGTCGCCAACTCGGCCGATGCCACGAGCGGCGCGAACGGGTTCCCGCTCCCCAACACGTGGATGAGCGGGCAGTCGAACCTGACGGCAGCCAGCTTCGTGCGGCTCGTGCGCTCGTACAAGGCGCGCATCCGCGCGGGCGTGGCGCGCACACCGGCCGAGCGGGCGGCGGTCGACTGGGCCGCCGTCATCAGCGACGCGACCAACGGCATCACCGCCGACTTCACCGTCAACATCGGCGGCAGCACCGGTTGGTCCGCCGGGTTCGACGTGTCGCAGTCGTACGTGACCGGCGGCTGGCACTCGCTGCCGATGTTCTACTACGGCATGGCCGACGTGTCGGGCGCCTACGACGCGTGGCTCAAAGTGGGGATCGACAGCCGCAAGGCCTTCCTGGTGCAGACGCCGGACACGCGGTGGCCGTCGGGTGCGACGCGCACGGACCAGCAGGCCGGAACGCCGACCGTGGCGCTGCCGGCCGGACGGTACATCCGCAACCGCCCGACCGGCGAAGACGTGCCGGTGACCGGATGGGGCGATTCGTTTTACGATCACCGCCGCTACGGCGTGGTGAACCTGGCCAACAGCACTGGCCCCTACGTCGAGCTGTCGGCGACGGAAGTGGACATGCTCGCGGCGGAAGGGTACATCCGCACCGGCAACCTGGCCGCGGCGTCCGCGCTGATTGACAAGACCCGCATCAAGAACGGTCTTGGCTCGGTGGGTGTGCCGGCGAGCGCTACGGCGCCGTACTCGACGGCCGCCGATTGCGTGCCGCACGTGCCGGTTGGCCCGTCGTTCACGTCGACCGCCTGCGGCAGCATCATGGAGGCCATGAAGTACGAGAAGCGCATGGAGACTTCCTTCACGGGCTACCTCGTGTGGTTTGCGGACAGCCGCGGCTGGGGTGACCTGGTGACGGGGACGCCGGTGGAGTGGCCGGTTCCGTACCAGGAAATGCAGGCCCGCTACAAGCCGTTCCACAACGGGACGAACGTGGCCGTGAAGGGCACGTACGGGTTCTGAGGCTGAGATGATGACGACCCTCTCGATGAACCGGCGATCGCGCTTCTGGCGCCGGTTTGTCGGCGGTCTCTCCGCCGTCGCGTTGGTGCTGCAGGTGGGGTGCTACAGCTATCTCCCGCTGCAAACCAGCGTACCGGCGACCGGACGTCGTATCGCGGTCGTGTTGAACGACCGCGGGCGCGCGTTGGTCGGAGATCGACTGGGACCGGCGATCGACAGGGTCGACGGTCTCCTGGTGGAGGGCAGCGCGGAGCAGGTGACGATCGAAGTCTACCGGACGCTCGACCTGCGGGGCGGACCTGCCTCGTGGACGGGCGAACGCGTTCAGATTCCCCGGGATGGCATCTCCGGATATCAGGAGCGCCAGTTCGACCGGCGCAAGACCATCATCGTAAGTGCCGCGCTGGTGGGAGCAGTTGCAGCCTCGATGCTATTGGTGAACCTCGACCTGTTCAGCAGCTTCACCCGGGATCGGACCGGGGATGGCGGCTCGACGGGCGAGGCCAGGTAGGCGTGGTCAGCCTATCTGTCAACAACGACGTTCTCTTACGGAGTCCCAACTTCATGCGGATCAACAGGGTTCCAATGCTGGTTGCCGTGCTCGCCATCGCGGCCGTCGGATGCTCGACGGACGATGGTCAGCCGACGGCCACCGCTGCCAAGCCGCCGCTCGCCTACGTGCGGTACATCAACGCGGTGCCGGACACGATGAACACCACCGTGCGGTGGATCGACTACATCGAGTTCACACCGCAGACCTTCGCCAACGTCGCTTACCGCGGCGTCGGCCAGGGGCTCTATCAGGGGTTGAAGGCCGGGTCGCGTCAGTTCCGGATTTTCAACGCCGACATCTCGAGCTTCAGCACGGCCGGCAACACGGCGGTGCTGAGCGAGCAGACGCTCACCTTCGAGGCGAACAAGTACTACACCATCCTCTTCACGGGGTATGCCCGCAACGGATCGAAGAAGGTGGTCCTGCTCGAGGACGCGATCCCGTCGGCAGGGAGCAACGTCGCCATTCGCGTGCTGAACGCGAACACCGGTCTCGGGTCGATTGACGCCTACAAGACGGCTGGCGTCGGCGATGCGATCTCCGGTTCGCCGGCATTCGCGGCGGTGGCGGAGCAGAAGTATTCGTCGTACATCACCGCGGCGCCGGGCGCCTTCGCGATTCGTGCGACGGCGGCGGGCAATGCGGCCAACATCCTGGCGAGCGGTGCAGCTCCGGCGGGAACGGCTGGCACGACGTCGGCCGACCCCATCGGCGGCGCCACGGTGGCTGGCACGGTGCTGACGGCGATGGTCTTCCCGGCGTCGGTGACCGGTTCGATGGCCGCCGCGTCGACGACGCCCAGCGTCGTGTACGTGGTGGACAAGCAGCCGCCACGCACGACGTCGCCGTAACGCAGTAGATTCAAGGTAGGCAGGACGGCACGGCCGCTGGCGTTCCGCCGGCGGTCGTGTCCCGTTTCCCGGAGTGCACGTGACAGTCTCCCCCCGGCTGGCCTCGTTCGTTGGCGCCGTCGCCTTGCTGTTGATGGCGGCGGAGGCGGACGCACAGGTCATTCGGGGGGTGCTGCGTTCCCAGGTCACGGCGCGCGCCATCGAGAGGGCGCGCGTGACGGCCCGCGATCGCGACGGACGCGTGCTCGGCGAGACCATCGCCGATGATTCCGGTGCGTTCACACTGCGCCTCGACGGGAAGGGAGCGCCCTTCTCCCTGACCGTGCGGCGGATCGGCATCGAGCCGTCCACCACCCCCGAATTCACACTCACGGCGAAGGACACGGTGGACTACGAGTTGACGCTGCCGGAGACGCCGGTCCTTGGCGATACCGTGCGCGTCACTGGACTGCCGCCGCTCAACGAGATCCACTACCAGGAGGCGGTGCGACGCGGGTGGAAGATATTTTCACCCGCCGAGGTGGCCAAGCATCGAGAGAACGTCAACAACGTCTACGATCTGTTGCGGTGGTCGGGGGCGAGCAGTCTGGTGATTCCGACGCGGCACACGGAGTGCGTGCGCTCGGCGCGCTACATGCCCGGCGACCGGCGCAACGACCGCTGTATGGTATGGGTCGTGGACGGGCAGGTGCTGGGTCCGCTGCCGGTGCTGAACCCGCGGGACGCGTATTTCATGGCCGTGCTGACGGCGTCGCAGTCGGTGATGGCGTTTGGCGACCGCGCGCCCTGGGGGGCGATTGTGATCTACACGCGGATGAATGGGGACAAGCTGCATCCCTAGGTGCGCCGGCGTAACTTTCTGTGTGTGCGCGCCGTAGTTGATCGAAGCGCGGGTGCCCGCGCCATTCCCCACCGGAGATAGACGATGCTTCAGGCGGTGCACGCCGCCCTGTTGACGACGGCGCTGTTGGCGCAGGATCCCCAGATCCCGGCGCCGCGCGGCTACGTGAACGATTTCGCGGGCGTCATCGGCGCAGAGCGCGCCGCCCGCATCGAGCGCATCATCACCGACGTGCACGCCAAGTCGGGTGGCGAGATCGCGGTGGTCACGCTCCCCGACATCGGTGACCGGGACGTCGGGGCCGTCGCACTGCAGATTGGCCGTCAATGGAAGGTCGGCGCGGCCGCCGAGGTGGGCGATCGTCAGCGCAATGCGGGGCTGGTGATTCTCGTGGTGCCGAAGGAGACCAGCTCCGACGGTCGTGGTCACATCAGCATCCAGACCGGCAATGGCGTCGAGGGATTCATCACCGACTCGCGGGCGGGCGACATTCGGCGCGAGGCGCTGCCGTTCCTGCAGCGGGCGGATTACGGCTCGGCGCTGGAGCTGATGACGCTGCGCGTGGCGGAGTCGTACGCCCGTGAGTTCGGCTTTGCCCTCGACACTTCTCTGGCGGCGCCACGTGCACCGCCGCCGCGGCAGACGCAGGGGATTCCACCGGGACTGTTCGTCGTCGGGTTCTTCCTCTTCCTGATGCTGCTCGCCGGCGGCCGGCGGCGCGGCGGCAACGGCCTGCTGTGGTTCCTGCTCGGCCAGGCGCTCAGCAATGGGGGCCGGAACCGCGGCGGCTTTGGCGGCGGGTTCGGTGGTGGCGGATTCGGCGGTGGTGGATTCGGCGGGTTCGGTGGCGGCGGCGGGTTCTCAGGCGGCGGCTCAAGCGGGAGCTGGTGACATGGCCAAGATGACGCTGGACACATTGGTGGAGCAGCTGCGCGCGGCGCACGGCGACGCGCTCGAGTCGGTCGTGCTCTATGGATCCGCGGCGCGCCAGCAGGGGGTGCCGACCGGCACCATGGACGTGCTCGTGATCGTGCGCACGATGGCCGAAACCTCGCTGCGCTCAGCCGGGGCGGCAACGCGCGCGTGGATGCAGGCCGGGCACCCGGCGCCGCTCTCGCTCACCTCGGCGGAGTGGCGCACGAGCGCCGACATCTTCGCGATGGAGTACGCCGACATTCTCTCGGCGCACCGCGTGCTATACGGCACGCTGCACACCGAAGGTGTGGCGGTCTCACGCCACGATTTACGGCTGCAGCTGGAGCGCGAGGTGATGGGCAAGCTCATCCAGCTGCGCCGCGAAATGCAGGCGCGGCATGGCGACGGCGCCGCCCAGCGCGTGCTGCTTGAGGCGGCCCACGGTACGATCTTTGCAATCTTCCGAGCCGCGCTCCGGCTGACTGACGGATTGGCTGCACCGTACCTTGATAGCGAGCTGGTGGCGCGGGACGTCGCTTCGAGAGCGGGATTCGAGGTGTCACCTTTCGTTGCGCTGCTCGCGCACCGGCGCGGTGCGGCGAAGCTCACCGATAAGGACACGGCGCCTGTCGTGCGCGGATGTCACGACGGGCTGGAGAAGCTGGCGGCGTGGTTGGATGGATTGACGGTGGATGGCTGACGGTAGACGGTAGACGGTGGAGGTAGTTCCCCCTTCCTAACGGAGTGAAAGACAGATGCGACGTCGCGGTTGGTTACTCCTGCTTCCCCTGTTCCTCGCGGGGTGTGGGTACAACACGATCCAGAGCTACGACGAAGCGGCCGCGAAGGCCAAGAAGGACATCGAAGTGCAATTGCAGCGCCGCGCCGATCTGGTGCCGAACCTCGTGAACACGGTGAAGGGGTTCGCGCAGCAGGAGCAGGACGTGTTCGTGAAGGTCACGGAGGCGAGGGCGGGGCTCTCGGGCGCGATCCAGGGTGGCAAGATGTCCGAGATGGCGGACGCGAACCAGGCGCTGACGGGCGCGTTGAGCCGGCTGATGGTGACCGTGGAGTCGTACCCGCAACTCAAGTCGGATCAGAACTTCCTGCAGCTGCAGGACGAGCTGACCGGCACGGAGAACCGCATCGCGGTGGCCCGCAAGGACTACAACGACGCGGTGGGGACATACAACGCCTATATCCGCAAGTTCCCGCAGGTGCTCACGGCGAAGGTGACCGGCGCGAAGGCGCGAGATTACTTCGAGGTGACCAACGCCGCGGCGCGCGAAGCGCCGACGGTGGACTTCACGAAGAAGCCGTAGTCGCAACCGGTGTTGGAGTCGGGGCCGCGTTCGAAAGGGCGCGGCCCCGGTGTGTTCGGCGTTTGTACGGACACGGGTCTCGCGGGCCGGTTGTTGACGGCTAAATTGCCAGAATGCCACGTCGTTGGACTGTCTTGATCGTGCCTCACGGCACCGACTCCCCGAAGAGCTACGAGTTGGGGGAGCGTCGCGTGCGGCTGCTGATCGGTGTGGCAGTCGCCGTGGTGGTCCTGATCGGAGCCGCCGCCGCGGTGTTGTTCACCCCGTGGGCCTCACCATCGGCGCGGCTGGCGGCCAGCGAGAATGCGCGGCTGAGGCAGGAGCTGGCGAGCATCGATTCGCGCCTGCAGGCGCTCGTGGACACGATCTCGTCCATCGAGCAGCAGGATCAGCGCATTCGCACACTCGCCGGGATTGATCCGGACTCAACGGGTGAAGTTGCCGCCAAGGAGATGGCCACGGTCGGCGCCGCCGCGACACCCGCGGGGCAGGGGCCGTCGCTTGGGCTGGCGCCGGAACGGCCACAGCGCTTCGCGAGCAAGCCATTTCTCGGACGACTCGGCTTCGGCGACAACCGACCCGACCTGGAGGGGATGATTCGACGGGCCACGGAACTGTCAGCGAGCTTCCGCGCCGTAAGCGACACGCTCGTGCGGCACGCCGAGCGGATGGCGAACCTGCCGTCGATCATGCCGACGGCCGGCTGGTTGACCAGCCAGTTCTCGAAGAGCCGATTCCACCCCATTCTGCACGTGTCGCGCGCGCACGAGGGAATCGACGTGGTGGCGCCGATGGGTGCGCCGATCGTGGCGCCGGCGGCGGGGCGCGTGATCAAGGCGGGGCGCGAACAGGGCTACGGACTGATGGTGCAGATTGACCACGGCAACGGGCTGGTCTCCATCTATGCGCACGCGAAGAAGATCGTCGTGTCGGTGGGACAGCGCGTGGTCCGCGGTCAGATGATCGCGACCGTCGGGAATTCCGGACTCGCGACCGGTCCGCACCTGCACTACGAGATCATCCGCAACGGCAAGCCGATGGATCCGCTGACGTTCGTGATGCCGGCGGGGAAGATCACGGACTAAGAGAGAAAGCAGAGAGAAAGCAGAGAGAAGACAGAGAAGAAGCAGAGGGGCGCAAAACGATCTTTGCGCCCCTCTGCGTGCTCTCTGGGGCCGTCAGGCGGTGGCGGCGTGGCTCTCGGGCTTGGGGAAAAGGGGCTCGCCCTTGGTCACCTTCCAACCGTCCACCGCTATCGGCTGATCGAGGCGTACCTGCGTGACGTCGCCGGCGCCGCCGAGCTGAGCCCAGAGCACCTGCATCTTGTGGGGCATCACCGGGGCGAGCCAGGCGGCACAGGGCGCGAGTGACGCAGCGAGCGTCGTGAGCACGACGTCGAGTGATGCCACGTTGGCCGGGTCCTTGGCGAGCGCCCACGGTTGCGTGCGCTGGATGTACTCGTTGGTGCGCCGCGCGACGTCCATAATGGCGCCGATCGCTTCGTTCGGACGATGCTGCCGCGCGCCATCCACTGCCGCGCGGGCCTGGGCAAACGACTCGCCGTGCGCCGCGACGAGCGCGGCGTCGGGCGCCACCGCCGGCACCACACCTGCGCGGTACTTCTCGATCATCGCGATCGAGCGGCTGGCGAGGTTGCCGAGCGTGTTCGCGAGGTCGCTGTTGTACACCTCCTCGAAGCGTTCCCACGAGAAGGAGCCGTCGCCGTCGTAGGGCACGTCGCGCAAGAGGTAATACCGGAAGGCATCCACGCCGTAGCGTTCGATGGCTTCATCGAGCGTGAGCTTCACCCCGGCCGACTTGGAAAAGCGCTCGCCACCGAGCGAGATGAAACCGTGGGCCCACACCTGCGCGGGAAGCGGTTCGCCGGCGGCCATCAGCATGGCGGGCCAGATGACGGTGTGGAAGCGCGTGATGTCCTTGCCGATCACGTGCAAGTTGGCGGGCCACGCGGCCTTCT
>JAKAJN010000012.1 GCA_021813725.1 bacterium
GTGGCGCGCCACCACGTGCGTTTCGTCCGGCTGCAGTTCACCGACATCCTGGGCATCAACAAGAATGTCGAGATCCCGACCTCCCAGCTGAAGAAGGCGCTCGAGGGCGACATTTTGTTTGACGGGTCCTCAATCGAAGGGTTCGTGCGGGTGGAAGAGAGCGACATGCTCCTGCGCCCGGACCTCGAGACGTTCCGGATCTTCCCGTGGAGCGATCCGCAGGCGCGCGTGGCGCGGCTCATCTGCGACATCACGACCCCCGAGGGGGAGCCGTTCGCCGGCGACCCGCGTGGCGTGCTCAAGCGGCAGGTGGCCCGCGCGGCCAAGCGGGGCTTCACGATGTTCGCCGGCATGGAGGCGGAGTTCTTCCTCTTCCGCCTGGGCCCCGACAGCGCACCGAGCACGACGACGCACGATGCGGGGTCGTACTTCGACCTCGGCCCGGTGGATCTGGGCGAGGATGCGCGGCGTGCCATCGTGGACGCGCTGGAACAGATGGGGTTCGAGATCGAAGCGGCGCACCACGAAGTGGCGCACGGCCAGCACGAGATTGACTTCCGCTACGCCGACGCGCTGACCACCGCCGATGCGCTCGCCACGTTCCGATTTGTCGTGCGCAACGTCGCGCAGCAGTTCGGCATGCACGCCTCCTTCATGCCGAAGCCCATCTACGGGCAGAACGGCAGCGGCATGCACACGCACCAGTCGCTGTTCAAGGACGGGCAGAACGCCTTTTTCGACGCGAAGGGCGAGTTTGAACTTTCCGAAATCGCGCACCACTACATTGGCGGGTTGCTCCGGCATGCGCGCGGCATGAGCGCCATCACGAACCCACTGGTGAACTCGTACAAGCGGTTGGTGCCGGGCTTCGAGGCGCCGGTGAACGTGGCGTGGTCCATGCGCAACCGCTCGCCGTTAATCCGGGTGCCGGCACGCCGCGGCACCGGAACGCGCGTGGAGTTGCGCTCGCCCGACCCGAGTGCGAACCCGTACCTCGCGCTGGCGGTGATGCTGGCGGCGGGACTGGATGGCCTCGAGACCAAGGCCACCAGCCGCGAACCGGTGGACGAGAACATCTGGGAGATGAGCTTCCGTGAGAAGCGTCGCCTGCGGATCGACGACCTGCCGCACGACCTCAACGAGGCGTGCGACGAACTTGAGAAGGACCGGGAGATGTGCGACGCCCTTGGCGAACACGTCACCCGGCATTTCCTCGACGCCAAGCGGCAGGAATGGCGTGACTATGTGACGCAGGTGAGTGAGTGGGAGTTGGAGCAATATTTGGCGAAATACTAAACAAGCCGTGAGACTGTCCCGAACCCTCGTCAACTGGGTGATGGCCATCGCGCTGGGCGGAAGCTTGGCGACGTATCAGATGGCGCCACAATGGAGGGCGTGGTGGGGACTGATGGATGATGCCGAATTCCTGAGTTGGGCGCCGCCAGGCCGTTCGCTCGACGTCAGCGAGTACCTGGCCACACTCGAACACACGGAGATCGGCGCCATCGGGAGCACGACGCGCTTTCGGCCCGCGTACTACATGGTGCGAGTGGGCGAACGCGTACTATGGCCCTCGTCCCCCGCATTCTACTACGGCGCGCGCACCGTGATGTTTGCCGTGGCACTCAGCCTGACCGCTTGGGCGCTGTTTGCGACGCTGGGGAGAATGGTCGGGCTGGGAGTTTTCGCCCTCGTGAGCATGGAATGGTACTGGCGAGACATCTGGGCGCACGGCGGGCCAGCGGAACAGTATGCGTTCGTGGGCACCAGCATGCTGGCCGTGGCGGGCGCGTTGGCATGGGGCGACCAACGTCCAGCACGCGCCGGCGGCATTGCGCTGCTGGCGAGCGCCGGCACCCTGCTGGCGATGGGAAGCAAGGAAAATTTCATCATCCTGCTCATCCCGTGTGCCCTCGTGCTGCTGCGACTGGCGAGAGCGCCCGCGCGCTGTCGCACGGCCAAAGCGCTCCTCGTCGTCGTAGCAGCGAGCGCGGCCGCGATTATCGCGGCCCTGCTTCCGGGCCTGCATGCTGCGCGCGCGGACATATACGGAACCCGTTTCGGGATAGGGACGCGATTTGCTTGGCTCAGCGATGGCACCGGGCGCTGGATCCCGGCCGGTATCGTCATAATCGCTGCCGTCCTGCCTGTCGTGTCGTGGCTCGCGCTCCCGCGTGCGCACCGGACGCCAGAGACTCGCATACGTCACGCTTCACTCGTCCGGCAATTGCACGTGAACGCGGGACTCTTGCTGCTGCTGGCCATCTCGCAACTTTCGTTCTACGCGGCAAAGTGGCCAACATTCGGCGGGCGGTACGACTTTCCCGGAATGCTGGTCTTTCCGCTCGGGTTCGCAATTATCACGGTGTACGCGCTGCGCGTGCTTGAGCTGGCCGGTGCCGGCGGGCGCGCCACGAGATACGCGGCCCTCGCCGCGACACTGTTGGCGGGAGCAGCGGCGAGCCGCCACCGCATATTCCCGGTACGTGATGCCGCCGAGTCAAACACGCGTTACACGCAGGCGTTGCACGCCCAGCTCGCGACGGTGGCGCGGCAGTCGGGTCGCCCCGGCACGCCGGTGCCGATCATCGTCGAATGGACGGTGGGGGATGAGCTGGAACCGGCGGTGTCCGTGATGCGGCTCCTTTACGAGGTGGGGAGCAACGGACCATTCTTTCTACGTCCAGCGGTAGGTGCGCCGTCGAAAGGTCCACTGGCAGAATCCGCACGAACAGGCGCCACGAGTGCCGTGTGGAGAGGAGTGACTGTTCAACCTTCGGACGCATTGCGTGCCGCGCTGGTGGCGAGTGGAGGAACGGCGATGATTGTCACGTTGGACGGATATGGGGTACCGCGCATCCGGCGGGAGCGCGGACCGTGACGACGCCCGACGTTCGCCCGTCGCCCGGCGCATCGCGGCCGGAGATCAGCATCGTGGTGCCAGCGTACAACGAAGCCAAGGTGCTGCCCGAACTCCTCGAGCGCCTCACGCGCGCGCTCGAGGGCAACCCCGACTATGAGATCCTAGTCGTGGATGACGGCAGCACCGACGGCACGCTGGAGTTCCTACGCGTAGCCGGCGAGCGGTGGCCGCGCCTTCGGTACGTGTCGCTATCGCGGAACTTCGGACACCAGAATGCGCTTCGCGCTGGGATGGACGTTGCCCGCGGCGCGTGCGTCATCAGCATCGACGCCGATCTGCAGCATCCGCCGGAGCTGATCCCGGAGCTGATCGCTCGGTGGAGGGCGGGGGTACAGGTCGTCTTGACACTGCGCTCGAGTCAGGGCGTGCCCTGGTTCAAACGACAGACCGCCACGGCTTTCTACCAGGTCCTGTCGTGGCTCACCGACCGTCCGCCGGCGGACGGGAGCGCCGATTTTCGACTGCTTGATCGAACGGTCGTGGATTTGCTACGGGGATTTCCTGAGCGATCGCTGTTCCTGCGCGGACTCGTTCCGTGGGTGGGCTTCCGGCAGGAGTCCGTGCCGTACGAACCCGCTGCACGCTCCGCCGGCACGTCGAAATACTCGGTGCGCCGCATGCTCTCGTTGGCAATCCACGGGATCACCGCCACCAGTACGCGGCCGCTGCTCTTGGCGAGCGTTCTTGGCGTCCTCGTTTCGCTCTTCGCCGTGCTCTTTGCGGGATACGCCGTTTACATGCGGGTGGTGCGAGGCACGGCCATCACGGGATGGGCCTCGGTGATCGTGTTCACGGGACTGCTTGCTGGCGCGCAACTGTTTGTGACCGGCATCGTCGGTGCCTACCTTGGCCAAGTGCTCCAGGAAGTGCAGCGGCGTCCACCATATCTGGTCAAGGAACGATCCGGCGAGGGCCTCTCATGAGCGACTCCGATTCAGTTCGGCCGGGGGGGCGATGAACGGGACTGCGGAGCGACTGGACCCGACGATCAACGCGATGACATCGGCGTACGATCAGGCTACCGTGGTGCTGCACCTCGAACGCTATCGGTTGGCGGCGGAGTATGTGAGCGGGGCCGACGTGGTGGATTGTGCGTGCGGTACCGGCTACGGTAGTGAGATACTGGCGCAAGCGGGGGCGCGGTCAGTGCAGGGAGTGGACCTCGATCGCGATGCCTTGGCATTCGCGCGCCTGCAGCACGCGCACCCGGCCGTGACCTACTACGAAGCGGACGCAATTCGGTACGTGCCGAAACCGATGCCGTCCGTATGGGTGAGCCTCGAGACGCTGGAGCACCTGCCGCGCCCGGTGGAATACGTGGCGCACGTGGCCAGTGTACTTCCGCCCGGCGGGAGGTTCATCGTGTCGGTGCCGGTGACGGTGAGCACAGACGGCAACCGGCATCACCTGACGGACTTCACGCGTGAATCGCTCCGGGGATTGCTGAAGCGTTACGGCTTCGCGGAGGAGAGGAAGCTCGAGCAGTCGCATCACTTTGCACTGAGCGATGTGATGGGCGTTTCGCGCGGCCCGCGGCAGCGCGACCGGCGGCGCGGGCTGATTCGCTGGTACGTGCGGCATCCACAGGTGCTCTGGCAGCGGATAAAGCTGACGCTGACCAAGGGGTTCGTGAACGAATACCTGACGGTCGTGGCGGTGAAGGCGTAGCAGACTTCGCCAGCGCTACTCTTCCCTGCCGAGTGCCACGAGCCCTAGCGGCACGCGACGAACGCCCCGCCACGCACGCATGCTGCCCCGTGCCTCGCGCACGAGCATCTGCGCCGAGATGCCGCCGTCGAGCAGCATCGCCTGGCGCGCGCCGAGGGCACCCATCAGTGCTGCCATTTCTGGCACAGTCAGGCCAAGTGGCAGGAACCCGAGTGCCTCGCCCGCTGCATCAAAGCGGGTGAGCGCAACGAGCACACGCCCGGTGGCATCGACGCCGAGCGCGAGTCGCGCGTCGCGGTGCGTGCAGTCGATGATGCACGGCGCGCGGATCGCTTCGGGTATCATGCCGCCGGCACGCAGCAGCGTGGGATACGACTGAAACGCGGCGGCCACATTGGACGAGGCACGCAACGCGGCCAGCGTGTCGCCATCGACGATGTAGACGCGGCCATCGCGTTCGGCCACGAACACCGAGGAGAGCGGCCCGTGCCCCGGCGCCAGCCGTTCGCGACCGCCCGAGACCACCCAGCCCCACGGCAGGGCCGCGGTGAACTGCCCGGCATTCACGGCAAAGCGCGTGCCCGCCGGCACGTCGGCAATGGACCAGACCGGGCGCGCGGTGCTGTCCACTCCCCATGCGACATCGAACCGCACACGCTGCGGATCGAGCCGCGCGACAATCACGCGCGTGCGCCACGCCTCGCCGCCGGCTTCGAGCGCGAGTTCACTCCATTCCACGCCGGGCGCGGCACGCCGCCAATGCAGCGCACGCGACACGGCGGGATGGGGCTGCTCCCATCGCACCGGCGCCTGATCGGCGCGCCACCAGATGACGCTCCCTGTTGCGCCGCGCACCGCCAGCGTGGCGGGATCGCCGGCGAGCAGCACACCCAGCGCGAGCGCGCGAATCACGGCTTCAGGTAGCCCAGCAACTCCGCCTTCCTGGCGTCAATGGCGGCCAGCTCACCCTTGGAGAAGCGCGTGCGTGTGCCGGTGACCGCCATCTGCGCACGCTCCCGCGCCATTGCGAACTGCTGCTCGGTGAGCCCGGAGGCCTTGCTCCCCTCGAGCACGGCGCGATTCTCGATGGCACGCGCCTGCACATCGAGCGAGTCGCGACGCGCGGACACGCGGTCGAGTTCGACCATCGCCGACGGCTTGGCCGGCGCGTCGCCGCACTTGGCTTTCACGGCGGCATCGTCCTTGGTGAGATCGACTCCCCAGATCTTGTAATACTCGGCGGTCGCCTTCTTGATGCCGAGCGTGTCGTTGTCGGCAATGGCCTTGGCGATGGCCTGCTGCCAGCCGGCCGCCCGCTGGGCTCGATCGCCCGCGGCGGCAGGGTTGGCGACCATGTTCGCCACCATCTTCCGCGCCTCGTCCTCGTGCACCTTCTCGAGCGCGCGCCGGGTGTCGCTGTTGCACTCGGACCAGCGATTCCGCGCGTTCTCGTAGCCGCCGCTCACGGCATTGGCGCGCTCGCTGAGCGACGGAAGCTGTGCCTCGATGGCCTCGCGCTGCTTGAGGATGGCGGGAATGCCGCCGTCGGCGGTCAGCACGCGCTGCTGCGCCTCAAGTCCGCGCAGGAGCGCGTCGACGCGCGGCGAGGTGAGCTCCACAATCACGTCGTCGTATGTGGGCGGCTTGGCGGCGTTGTCGCCGGTTGCCTTGTCGAGCCCCGCCTTCTCGGCCGCTGCCTGCGCGGCCTTCTCCTTCAACTTCTTGGCGAGGCCGCCGAGCTGGGCGTCGGCGGGGAGTGCGGTGGCGGCGAGCAGCAACAACGCAAGGAAGGGGCGGAGAGACATGGAGTGCTCGAAGTGAGGGCTGTCGCTAAGAGTATCACGGAGAAGGATGAAGTACCACAGAGAAAGACGGAGGCCCCGCGCAGTGTCGCGCGAGGCCTCTGTTTTCTCTCTGCTTCTTCTCCGCTTCTTCTCTAGACCGGAAAAACCATCTCCCTATAGCGCGGCAACGCCCAGTACTCATCACCCACCGTCAGCTCAATCGCATCCGACACCGCGCGCACGGCGGCCATCGCGTCAGCGCCGGTGCTGGTGAGGAACTGCGCGCACTTGGCGGGCGCGTCGTGCATGGTCTCCGCCTTCTCGACCGCGCCGTGCAGTGCGGCGACGCGCTTCTGCAGGTCGGCGACCTGGCGGGCAAGCGCCGTCGCGGCCGTGGCGGCCGGGTTGATCTTGAGGCCGGCGGCCTTGGACTTCTGCGCCGCGTCGGCGATGACACCGAGGTACTTCAGCGCCGCCGGGAGTACCATCGTGTCCACCATTTCGCGCATCGTGTGCATCTCGATGAGCATGTCCTTGATGTAGCGCTCGAGCCGCACGTGATAGCGGCTTTCCAGCTCGACGGCGGAGAGAATGCCGAGGGTCGCGAACAACTTCTTGGCATTCGGGGCGTTGAGCTGATCGAGCGCTTCGGGGGTGCGGCGCAGGTTGAGCAGGCCGCGCTTCTTGGCCTCCTTCACCCACTCCTCGGAATAGCCGTTCCCCTCGAAACGAATGGCCGTGGTGTCCTTGAAGGCGATGCGCACCACCCGCAACACGGCATCGTCGATGCTCTTGGTCTTCTTCATCTCGGCCTTGACGTCGTCGATCAGTTCGCCGATCGCCTCGGCGACCACCGCATTGAGCAGCATCACTGGGAAGGCGATGGACTGCGACGAGCCTACGGCGCGGAACTCGAACTTGGCACCGGTGAAGGCGAACGGCGACGTGCGGTTGCGATCGGTGTTGTCCTGCGCAATCTCAGGGAGTTTTGCGACGCCAAGCTTGATCATCGCGGCATCGGCCGACGCGCCGGTGCGTCCGGCCACAATGTCCTCGATCATGTTGGTGAGCATCGCGCCAAGGAAGACAGAAATGATGGCCGGCGGCGCTTCGTTGGCGCCGAGTCGGTGCTCGTTGCCGGAAGTGGCGATGCCCGCGCGCAGCAAGCCCTGGTGCTTGTAGACCGCCTTGAGCACCGCGGCGAGGAAGAGGAGGAAGCGCAGGTTCTGGTGCGGGGTCTTGCCCGGCTTGAGCAGGTTGACGCCGTCGAGTTCGTTGTCGGCAGCGATGGACATCGACCAGTTGCAGTGCTTGCCCGAGCCATTGATGCCGGCGAAGGGCTTCTCGTGCAGCAACGCAGCGAGACCGTGGCGCGAGGCGACCTTGCGGAGGATCGCCATCACCAACTGGTTGTGGTCGGTGGCGAGATCGGTCTCCTCGAAGACGGGGGCCATTTCGAACTGACACGGCGCGACTTCGTTGTGGCGCGTGACGATGGGCACGCCCAGGCGATAGAGTTCGTACTCCACCTCGGCGATGCAGGCCTGTACGCGTTCCGGAATGCCGCCGAAGTAGTGGTCTTCGAGCTGCTGGCCGCGCGGCGGCGGCGCGCCGATGAGGGTGCGCCCGCCCATCACGAGATCGGGGCGTGTGGCAAAGTGGCCGCGGTCAATCAGGAAGTACTCCTGCTCCGCGCCGAGCGTCGTGTAGACGCGCAGGGCGCCCTTGTCGCCGAGCAGTTCGAGCAACTCCATCGCCTTGTTGGAGAGCACGTCGGACGAGCGGAGGAGCGGCGTGACTTCGTCGAGCGCCTCGCCGTTGTAGCCGATGAACACCGACGGGATGCAGAGCGTGCGCGTGCCGGCGCTCTCCATGATGAAGACCGGCGACGCCGGGTTCCACGCCGTGTAGCCGCGCGCTTCCCACGTGGCGCGCAGGCCGCCGGACGGGAACGACGACGCATCGGGTTCGCTCTGGATGAGCTGTTCGCCGGTGAACGACTCCATCGGGAGCTTGTTCTCGTCGAACGTGAAGAACGCATCGTGCTTTTCCGCGGTGAGTCCCGTCTGCGGCTGGAACCAGTGGCAGAAATGGGTGACGCCGTGCGAGAGCGCCCACTCCTTGATGACCTGGGCGACGGTGGGGGCGATTTCGATGTCGAGCTTTTTGCCGTGGCGGATGGCCGAGTGGAGCTTGGCGAAGACTTCCTTCGGGAGTTTGTCGCGCATCTGGCGCGCGCCGAAGGTGAGGGAGCCGAAGTAGTGGGAGATCGGCTCGCCGCCTTCCTTGGTGGAGGGGATGTCGGGGGGGGAGACCACGCGCGAGGCGATGGCCTTGAGGGCGGCGGCGCGAGAGTTCATGGGAGCGTTATCCGGGCGAGGGATTGGCGTGGTGTTCTGCGCAAATTGCAGAATATGCAAAACTACAGCGACAGTTAAGCGATTTCAAGGCCGATATTGTCAAAACTAGCTGTCCAGTGTGCAACTGATGAAAGAATTGTGTTGCGGTGTGACACAGCCGGGGTTGGGTTTGAGGCTTCTCTATAGTAGAGGAGGAGCGGCTGATTTCTCCAGGCACACCTACGATGTACGTTCAGCGCCGCGCCGGCCACCCATTAGTCGACGGGACGGCGCAGTGGTACGAGCGTTCGCTGGCGTAACGCCACGGGACATCAGATATTGATTGGTGACGTGGTGTGATATACGGTGTGGATTTGTCCATCCACCGCTCGTTCGGCCACCAATCTCCGGAGGTGTTATGCGCATCGCTTCGCTGGCGTGCCTATTGGTGCTCACGATTGCGTGCTCTGAGGGTGACGCTCCCGCCGTCAATGCGCCCGAGAGCGGAAGACTCCGAACTGGACAGTTCCGCAGCGCGAACGGGCCACCGGCGACGCTGCCCGGTCAGGCGCAACACCCGGTCACAGGGGCGGGAACTCCTGGGCAACTGGCGCTGTGGTTTGGCAACTCGACGCTGACGGACGCGCCGATTCGCGTGGACGCCAGTGGCAATCTGATTCTCAAGCCCGGCACGGCGATCTACGTGATCAGCGCTGACGGCACGCGGTGCTTCGAGATTCGCGGAGAGTTCATCCGGAACAACAGGGAGGGGTGTCCGGTGGCGTGGTAGGGTCTGGCGAGTCGAGGACGACTGGGGACGAACCTGATGTAGCGCCTGTTCACGGTACGTTTGCGGTTCGGTGGAATCCACGTGATGGCGCGAGTGCGTGTCGTTGGTTCTGAGAGAAGTGGAACACGCGATAGGCCGAGTGACGCGCGGCCCAGTGAGTTGTCGACGGCACGGCCCCTAGGCGCCGAAGGTCCATGGGTGCAATCGGTTGACGTTCTCGTATTATGGTGTGACGTGTCGTGATAAACGGTGGGGTGAGCTTCCCCGCGGGACAGACAGTGGAATGGGTGACTCGCCCTCGCCAAGTCCGCCTGGATCCACATCACCGGCCCCACGATCATCGGCTTCCACCCGGTCGTGTCCAACGAGCAACTGGAGAGGGACGAAGGACTCTCTACCGCGCGCGCCTCATCCGCGCCGCCGACAGTTCCACCGTCGGCTACCTCCTTGCCGACACGTTGCTTCACCATGTCTTCGTGTACGGCGTGCGCGGCAACTCTGACTTGGTGGCATTCGCCCACGCGTTCAAACGCACAGAAGCTTTGAAACCGGAGAGCCGGTAGCAAGTCGAATCACGACTCGCCACCGGCTCTCCACGCGTCGCCCAACGCGATCACTACCGCTTCACCAGCACCGCCTCAAAATAGTCGAGCGCCCGCGGATCCTTGCTCTGCCCAAGCCAAAAGATGGCTTGCTTGCGGATCTCCTTGTCCTTGTTCTCGCGCGCGATGCGCAACAGCGACTCGACGCCGCTGGACTTCTGCTGACTGAGCGCGAACACGGCGGCCTTGCGCACCTCGCGGTCGCCGCTCTCGTCCTCCACCACGTCAGCCAACCCCTTGGTAGCCTCATCGCTCGCGGCTTGCCCGACCCAGAACACCGCGCGCGACCGGACCTCGCGCGGACGCGACTCATCACGCGCTAACCGCAGCAGCCGCGGCCACGGCGTCACGCTGTCGGCCAGCGTCGCGGGAAGGATGGCCTGCTCCGCGACCTTGGCGCTCCCGCTCTCGGCGACACCGAGCAGATACTCCACGGCATCGCGCGTGCCGACGGTGCCAAGCTGGGTCACGTCGGCACCGCCGACCTTCCACTTGGCTCCGACATAGGTGCGCAGCGACGACACCGTACCACCCACCTTGGTGAGCGCAACCATCACGGGACCGCTCTCGCAATCCCATTCGACATCCTGACTGCGGTCGCTGCGCGTGCTGATGCCGTTGTGGCCGTTGCCGCAGACGCCCTCGCGCGCGGCAAAGCTGAACCGCACCGAACCATCGCTGGCTTGGCGCACACGCGCGGCAAGGTTCTGCGCGCGTGCGTCGCGTGGCGCGGCGCTCACCGCGAGCACGATGGCGGCGCCCAGCGTGCCGGCAGTGCGTGAGAGTGAATGAATGCGCATCGTGCCCTCAGCGTTCGATGAGTTCCTGCAGCAGCTTGGCGGCGCGCGGATCCTTGCTCTGGCCGAGCCAGAAAATGGTCTTCTTGCGGAGATCGGCGTTCTTCTCGGTCTTGGCGATCTCGAGCAGCTTGTCCACCGCGCCCGGGTCCTTGTTGCCGCGCTGGGCGAGGGCGAAGACGACCTGCTCACGCATCTCGTTGTCGGTGTTCTTGTCGTAGATGGATGCAAGCTGGGCCGTGCTCACCATCCCCTGCTGGGAGGCCCAGAAGAGCGCCCGCTTGCGGATGTCGATGGAGAGCTTGGGGTTGGTCGACTGATCCAGAATAAAAGTGTCGTTGCCCATCCCCTTCATCTGCGCCAGCGAGAACAGAATGCGCTCGCGTACGTCGTCGTTGTCGGACTTGGCGAACGCGTCGCGCAGGAACTTGGCATTCTCCTCGGTGCGGCGTTGGCCGATCCAGAAGATGGCGCGCTCGCGAAGCTGCGGCGCGGCGTCAGTGCGGGAGGCAAAATCGCGCAGGGCCTGCTGGGCGCGCTCCGATTTGCGCTGCGACAGACTGAACAGCGCGCGCTCCTGCACCTCCTCGTCCTTCGAGTCGCGGATGATGCCGAGCAGGAACTCCTCGGCCTTGTCCCCCGGAACCTGCGAGAGCCAGAAGACGGCCTGGCTCCGCGTTTCTGTGTCGGGGTCGGTCTTCGCGGCCTTGAGCAGGATGTCGGCCGACTCCTCAGTGCGCTTCTGCGAAATCAGGAAGACCGCCTTGCGGCGCAGGAGTTCGCTGCACGGATCGCGGCGCTCGAGCACCTTCTTGAGAATGGGCATCGCCTGGTCGGCGTTCATCTGCATCAGGGCGTTGAGCGCCTCGATGCGATCGTCATCGTCCTCGTCCTTGCAGCCGGGGGGCGTGTCGGCATTGCGACGGCCGCCAGCGACGGCACGCTCGGCGGCGCGCTCCGCACGGGCCGCGCGTTCCGCCACATCGGCTGCCGCATCGGCGTCACCGCTTCGCGCGAGCTGGCCCTTGAGGCGCGTGGCCAGCGTGCGTGCCTCGCCGGATTTCACCGTGCCCGCCGAGGCGTATGCCTTGGCTTGTTCGTCGAGCAAGGAGACGGCACGGCGCAGGCGTGCGCTCGAGCCATCGCGCGACAAGGCGAAGGCCTGCCAATAGTAGGTGTCGCCCGCGTAGGCGGACTTGGGGTAGGTGGCGCGCATCTGCGCGAAGAGTTCGGCGGCGCGCTCGTACTCGCCCTCGCTCAGGGATGCGCGTGCGCGGCGGTACATTGCTTCGCCGCTGTCGCGGGGAACGGTGGTTGCCTGCGCGACGAGGATGCCGTGGGTCGTCGCCGGCGCCAGCGCAACTTCGCCAGCGATGACGGCGGCGACGATGGAGAGAATGCGAGCGAGCTTCTGCATGATGAATCTCCTGGGTCAGTCGGTGCCGCTGGGCAGGCCGGTGGGGAGTGCGCTGCGCAGACGGGGGATGATCTGGGTCTTTTCCATGGTGCGTTCGACGTCCGAACGGTCCGCGGCCAAGGCGCCGGGCGACCGCTGCACGAGCTGGACGAGAATGACTTCGAGGTCCTGCAGCAGCCGTGCGCGCTGCGGATCGCGCGCGGCGGGTGAATCGAGCAGGAGGCGGGTGTTGGTGAGGAGCCCGCGGGCCCACGCGGCGACCAGCGAGTCACTGTGCGTATCGACGGTCTCGGTGCTATACGACGTGAGCAACACCTGCACCGCCTGCAGGTGACGCGCCGAGGCGACGGCGTAGGCACCGTTGGTGGAGGACGGGGTGGTGCTGACGGGTGCCGACGGTGATTCGGGGACTACCGGCTTCGGTGCATCGAGTGGCGTGGCCGGCGGATTGTCGCTCGGCGACGTGGGTGACAATGTGGCGGCGATAACGGCCGGCGCCGGCGTCGGCTGACTGCGATAGACATAGCGGCCGATGCCCACGCCGAGCAGCAGCGTGGCGGCCATGCCGATCCACGTCCATCGCCGCATTGTGGTGCGGGCGAGGACAGGCGATGTCGCCGGCGCGATGCGCTGGGCGCAGATGGCGTTCCACATCTCCTCGCGCGGCACGTCGCCACGCGGGGCCTCGTAGTCGGCGGCGCCCTCGCGCAGGAACTGTTCGAACCGTTCGTCGTCGGTCATGATGCCCATTCTCCCGCAAAGTCCGACAATGCCTCGCGCAACTTGCCGCGGGCCCGCGACAACTGCGCCTTGGACGTGCCGGGCTGGATACCCAGCGACGCCGCGATCTCCTCGTGCGTGAACCCTTCGACATCGTGCATCACGAAGACCATCCGATATCCGTCCGGCAGGGCCGCGATGGCGGCGCGGAGCCGGTGCTTGAGGTCGGGTTCCGCCTCCCGCCGCGTGACGGGGGTGTCGGGGAGTTCATCGACGCCCACCTCGCGCGAATGAATGCGGCGCACCTTGCGCAAGCCGTTGAGAATCACGTTCACCGCGATGGCCTGCAGCCAGGTGGCCAGGGCGGCGTCGCCGCGGAAATCCACGATTCGCGAGAAGGCGCGGACAAACGTGTCCTGCGTGAAATCGCGGGCGAGCGTTTCATCGCCGGTCATCCGATGCGCCAGCCGGTAGACACGGTCGACATGCCGATCGTAGAGCAGTCGCTCTGCGCGCGGGTCGCCGTTGCGTAGGCCAGCGATCAGATCAGTGTCGGTCACGCACCTTCGGGCGGGGGGTGGATTGCCGTTGCTGGGCAGTAGACAACGGCTGGCGCGGAATGGTTGCGCGGCGGGCCAACCCGCTGGTGACACCCGGTAAGCTCCGTATCATTAGGGGGTCCTGCAACCGCCAGACCGTCAGCATGCGCATCGTGATCATCGGAGCCACCGGACACATCGGCACCTGGCTGGTGCCACGGCTGGTGGGCGCGGGACACACCGTGACGGCGGTGTCGCGCGCCAGTCGCCAGCCGTATCACGAGGCCATCGAATGGGACGCGGTGGAGCGCGTCACGCTGGACCGCACGGCGATGGAAGCGGATGGCACCTTCGGCCAGGCGATTGCGGCGTTGCGCGGCGACGTCGTCGTAGACCTGATCTGCTTCACGCGCTCGTCGGCGGAGCACTTGGTCTCCGCGCTGCACGACCGTGTGGAGCTCTTCGCACACTGCGGAACGCTGTGGGTACACGGTGTGCCCCGCTCGCGCCCGTACGACGAGACGGCGCCGCGCGAGCCGTTTGGCGAGTACGGCATTCGCAAAGCCGAGATCGAGCGGTTCCTGCTTGAGGCGGCCGCCGGCGGCTTTCCGGCAACGATTCTGCATCCCGGGCACATCACGGGTCCCGGGTGGGCGCCCATCAATCCGGCGGGACATCTCGACGTGGGGGTCTTCGACGCGCTGGCGCGCGGCGACGTGGTGCGGCTCCCCGACGACGGACTTGCCACCCTGCAGCACGTGCACGCCGACGACGTGGCGCAGGCATTCGAGTGCGCCATCAGCACCCCGGGCGCGTCCATTGGCGAAGCGTTTCACGTCGCAGCGGACGAGCCGGTGACCATGCGCGCCTACGCGGAGGCGGCGGCGCAATGGTTCGGCCGAGCGGCGCGCTTGGAGTATTCGCCGTGGGACGACTGGCGGACCGGGGTGAGCGAGCGGGACGCCGCCATCACCCGTGACCACGTGCTGCATTCGCCGCACGCCAGTATTGCCAAGGCGCGTCGCCGGTTGGGTTTTGCCCCGCGGTACACGGCAATCGAAGCCGCGCGCGAGGCTGTCGCCGCGCTACGCCATATTCGTTACTAGGCGTGATATCGCGCGCATTCCTTCGTCGCCCACGTCGAGAGAATGCGCGTTGACGTAGAGCGCGATGTGCGCGTCGCAGACGGCATCGGACATCTCCTGTGCGTGCTCGCGCACGTAGGCACGGCTCGCGTCGGGATGGTCGAAGGCGTACAGCACGGAGGCGCGAATGGCGGCCTCCGCCGCGCGCACGGTGGCGTCGTCGAGGTCGCTGCGCGCGCAGATGCCGGCGAGCGGCACGGGCAATCCGGTCTCGCCCTCCCACCACTCGCCGAGGTCGACCACCTTCACCAGGCCATGGTCGGCATAAGTGAATCGCGACTCGTGGATGATGAGACCCGCGTCCACGTCGCCGTCGCTGACGGCGCGCAGGATGCGATCGTAGCGCATCTCGACGACGTCACCAAGAGCCGGGGCCGCCAGGCGCAGAAGGCGGAACGCCGTGGTTTCACGCCCCGGGATGGCGATGCGTCCCCGCGTGGCGTCGGCGAGCGGAATGGGCGAGCGCGCCACCACGAGCGGGCCGACGCCGTGGCCGAGTGCCGCGCCGCTCCGCAGCATCCTGTAGCGGTCTCCCACGGCCGCGAATGCGCCAACGCTGAGTTTGGTGAGGTCAAACTCGCCGCGATGGGCGCGCCGGTTGAGCTCTTCAATGTCGAGCAGGACGGGTTCGACGCGAAATGGCGCGTCAACTAGGCCGTGCACGAGAGCGTGAAAGGCGAAGGTGTCGTTGGGGCACGGCGAGTAGCCGAACGTCAGGGGACGCATCGCTGGCACTCGGCAACGAGGAGCGGCGTCGCGGCCGTGATGGCGGCGAAGGCTTGGGCAAACTGCCACTGGGCGCGATCGGTTTCCTCGATGGCGTTGGAGATCGCGCGCACCTCGAGGGCAGGGATTCCCGCGAGCTGAGCCGCGCGCAGGACGCCGAAACCCTCCATGGCCTCCACGTCACAGCCCGATGTGCCGCCAACGCGCGCACTGGTGCCAATAACGCGCACTACGGCTGACGGAAGCGCTCGTTGCGCCGCGGCGATCAGGACCGGATCTGCCGGCACCTCGCGCGGAGCAAGTGACGACGCGGTGTTGAGGTCGCAGTAGAGCGATGAGCGGCCAATGACCAGCGCCGGCGGCGCGAGCGATGCGGCACGGCGCGCCCCAGCAATGCCGACATGGAGCACGATGGCGGGGTGCCAGGCGAGGATGGCCGCCGCCGTGGCCGCCGCCGCTTCCACCGGGCCAACGCCGCACTGCACCGTGCGCCATCCATTGGCGGGGGCGAGTTCGTGGGACGTTGCCGCCACGACGAGAATGCGATCCGGAGTGGCCATGGGTGATTCTGAATCTAAGACGGCACACCGCGAGCGGTGTGGGATCCGATCTATCCGGCTGGCGCGTTTCGCCCACCCGCCCCATCTTGGGGCGCGCGCCGTCCCCCCTCGACCCCCCGGAGTGCGCTTGTGACGATCTGGTACGTGGACATCATGTGGGCCATGATGCTGTTCGGCATTACGCTGTTCCTGGGCTGCTTCATCGTCTCGAACCGGGCGATGCGCAGCATGCGGATGCTTGGCGTCGTCACGTCGTACGCCATAGGTCTATGGATGGCGATTGCCCTGCCGTGGCGCGTGGCCGCTGCCACGTGGGGCGTGATCGCTGCGTCGTGCGGCCTCGTCGTCTTTGCCTACGAGCTTTGGGCGCGCTACCGTTACGCCGGAACCGGCCGGAAGCCCCGTCCGCTGATCCTGCTGCAGGGGTTCCTGCTCTTCCCGGCGCTGCTCCCCGACGCGATGGAAGGGATGTGCGTGGACTTCGGTCTTCTGCCGCCCAGTCCGGATGTCGTCGGCGCCGAGGCACTGCCTCAAGCTAGAACTTCGCAAGCAGTTCCCTGAGGTGTGCGAGGCGCCCGACGAGGGCGTCCTGCTCCTGCCTGAGTTTCTGCACGACGGCGTTGGTATCAACGCTTCCGCGCACGGCAGTGAAGTCGGCCATCCGTTCCTCATCCGTCATGCCAAGGCCGAAGCTCACGTGCGCGAATGCGTCGAATTCCTTGCGTGAATCATCCGCGACCTTCGCGTGCAGGCCATTGGCGGCCGTCTCGTACGCGGCGAGGATTTCAAGCGCACGGTCCCGTGTGAGGGCGTGCGGTGCCGCGCCGTACTCCTGCGCGAAGGCGGCGCAGACGTACTCCCACTCGTCCTGCTCGTAGGCGGCAGCGATTGCCGCGAATCGCTGGTCCACTTCGGCGACCGATTTCAACGTGCCCGATTCGATGTCCGCTTCCACCGCGCGAAGCCGCTCGACGGGGAGGAGCAGTCCTCCGACGTCGGTCCACACAAGCGGATCGCGCAGGACCGCAGATGCGCGCAGCGCTTCTTGCACCGCGGGCCAGGAACTGGCGCGCGTCGCTTCGATGCGATCAAGCACACGCCCGGTGAGATAGCGTGTCACACCCTGCGCGTAGTATTTGCCACAGTTCTTGAACAGCAGGCGCTTGATGGCCACGCCGCCGTAGTGCACGACCGCCTTGTCCTTGGGCGTCGTGTCCTGCAGGCGCTGCAGCACCGCGCGACCGGCGCGCATCTTCTCCACCGCGTACGGAGTGAAGATGCCGAACGAGATGAGGTCGCGTCGCACCGGCGCCCGGCGTCCGTCGCGCTTGGGCCATTTCTCGCCGTCGCGCACCAGGCCGACGGACAGAAGGTTCATCCCCGGCACGATCTCCGATCCGCTCTCGGATTCGTGGATGTACGAAAACGGAAGATCGGGCGTGTTGATGTTCGTGTAGTGCTTGCCGATGATGACGCTGAATGCACCGACGTGCGTCTCGTGCAGTACATAGGCAAACGACCCGGTCTTGGTGCCGCGCTCGAACAGGCCCTGATGCACGGGCCCGAGCTTGTACATATGGTTGCTCATGTTCGTGCCGGAGCCGGCATTGTAGAACGACAGCCCGGCGGCGATGAGCAGAGTCCCCTTGTGGTGCGTCACCGCGTACGGACCGCCGAAGACGGCCACGGCCTCGCCGTGGAAGAGTTCGGCGTTGGCAAAGAAGATCGAGTTCTCCGCCGAGAACTGCTTGCCGACCTTGCTTGCTTGCCCGATGTACACTTTCTCGAGCAGGGCGCCGCCGGTGACGGTGGCCCCCTCGGCGATGACAAAATTCCTGGCCTGCACGCCCTCGCCGACGAGCGTGGGATGCTCGGCCGCGCTGAGAATCGTGCCGTGCGCCAGGAGAGCCACACCACGCAGCACCGCATGCGGGCCGACGTTGACGTTGCACAGCTTGCCGCAGTGCAGAATGCGCGCGTGCGCCTCCACCGTGCCACGCTCACGCCGCGCCCCGTTCACCTCGGCGTCAATCAGTCTTGCAAACGTGCGGTGCAGGCCCGCAGAATGCCGGCGGAAGGCCTGCAGATAGGCGGTCTGTGCGGAGAGCGTCGGGTAGAGACGCACCACGCGCCCGCCCGCCTCGTTGACCGTTTCGACTTCCGTGCCGGCGCCGAAGGTTGCCCCCGCCTCTGCGGTCATCGCCGCGACGTCCTGGATGACCGCGCCGTCGCCGATGTCGTAGCGCGCAATGGCGGACCCGATGCGGGCGATGCGCACGTTGGCGCCGACGCTGCAGTCGGCGAGTGTCGCATCGTAGATACCACAGGGGAGCGAAACGCCGTCGACGGTGGCGTCACCGGCGGTGGAGCCGACGCGCACCGTGCCGAGGAAATGCGTGCGCTGGATGCGCGACAGGTCGGTTGTCGCGTCCAGCACAACCGTCGACCAGTCCTGCGCGGTGCATCCCTGCGCGGTCAGGCGCTCAATCTGGGACTGCGACACTGACATGACGATTCCCCGGAGAGGTGCGCTCAGAGCGGCGGCAGCGCCAGATGCTCGGCTTCGATGTCCTTGAAGTACTTCACGGTGCCCACCTTGAGCTCGTAGGTGGATGCATCGTCGCACACGATCATACCGTGCCGGTGCAATTGCAACTGTGACACCGTCCACATGTGATTGACGCCCTCTTCCACCACCTTCTGCAGGGCGCGCGCCTTGCCGAGCCCGGTGACGATGATGATCACCTCCTGCGCATCCATCACCGTGCCCACGCCAACGGTCAGCGCGGTCTTGGGCACCTTATTGGGGTCGTTGCCGAAGAAGCGCGAATTGGCGACGCGGGTGTCATACGTGAGCGTCTTGATACGCGTGCGCGACGAGAGCGACGAGCCGGGCTCATTGAAGGCGATGTGGCCGTCGGGGCCGATGCCGCCGAGGAAGAGCTGGATGCCTCCCGCCTTCTGGATGCGCGCCTCGTAGTCGAGGCATTCCTGCTCGAGATCCTTGGCGTTGCCGTTGAGGATGTTGACGTTCTCGTGCGGAATGTCCACGTGGCTGAACAGATGATGCCACATGAAGTGGTGGTAGCTCTCCGGGTGCGTCTCGGGGAGCCCCACGTACTCATCCATGTTGAAGGTGACGACGTGCTTGAACGAGACTTTGCCCTGCTGATGCAGCGACACGAGGTTCTGGTACGTGCCGATCGGCGACGACCCCGTGGGCAAGCCGAGCACAAATGGCCGGTCCTTGGTGGGCTTCGCGGCGTTGATCTTGGAGGCGATGGTATAGGCGGTCCATTTGGACATGGACTCGTAGGTGTCGTGGATGATGATGCGCATAGGAGGACAGAGAGAAAGCAGAGAGAAAACAGAGAGAAAACAGAGAGAAAACAGACACTACCACTTCATCACATTGAGCGTTGGGGGGAGGCGGTTAGGATGCGGGCGTCGGCAACGGCGCAGCCGCTGCCTTGATCGCGCACAATTAGTGGATTGATGTCCAGCTCCTGGATCTGCGGACAGTCGAGTGCCAGCTGCGAGAGGCGCAGGAGACATTCCTCCAGCGCGGCGATGTCGCGATGGGGCCGGCCGCGGGCACCGGTGAGCATCGGGAAGGCCTTCACCTCCTGCATCATCGCCCGCACGTGTTCCACCGGAATGGGGGCGATGCGGAAGGCGACGTCCTTGAAGATCTCGACGAAAATGCCGCCAAGCCCGAACATCACCACCGGCCCGAAGGCCGGATCGCGCTTAACGCCAAGGATAACCTCTTCGCCCGGGCCGGCCATCTGCTGAATGAAGACGCCATCAATGCGTGCCTCGGGCTGGTGCCGGCGAACGTTCGCGACGATCGTCTCGTACGCGGCGGTGGCCGATGCGGGTGAGTCGATGCCGAGGAGCACGGCGCCGACGTCGAACTTGTGCACGACGTCCTCGGACTCGACTTTCATCGCCACGGGAAAGCCGACCTGCGCTGCGATGGCGGATGCATCGCGGGGCGAACGGGCGACGCCGGTGCGCAGCACGGGAAGACGATACGCCTCGAGCACCTTCATCGCATCCGAGGGCGACAGATACCCACGCGCCAAGTCCACCGCGCCATCGAGCACGGCCCGGGCGGCGGCGGTGTCCACGTCGGTGTAGGTCGGCGCGGGCGTGAGGCGCCGTGCCTGCTCCACCGAGAAGTCGTGAGCGCGGGCAAATGCGCGGCACATCGACTCGGGGAGGATGTAGTGCGGAATGTTCCGGCGCTGCAGGATGGCGATGCCCGACGCCACGTCGGTCTCGCCCATGAATGACGTGTACGTCGGCTTGGAGTGCGCCGACGCGACATTGCACACCTCTTCCGCGATCGTCTCAATGTCGGTCATCGACTGCGGGGTGAGGATGACCAGGGCCCCGTCCACGTTGTTGTCTTCGAGCGCGGCGCTCATCGCCACCCGGTACCGATCGGCGCGGGCGTCGCCAATGACGTCCACCGGGTTCTTGATGTTCGCGGTGACGGGCAACGACCGCTTGAATAGGTCGCGCGTGGCGTCGGAGAATTGCGCAAGCTCGAGCCGTTCGTGCACCGCGGCGTCGGTGGTGAGCACGCCCGGTCCGCCGGCGTTCGTGATGATGGCCACGCGGCGTCCCCGGGGAAGGGGCTGGTAGGTGAGCGCGATGGCGTTGTTGAACATCTCCTCAATGGTCTGACAACGGATCACGCCCGCCTGCCGCAGCGCGGCGTCCACAATCTCGTCGCTCGCGGCCAGCGAGCCCGTGTGCGAGGCCGCGGCGGACGCCCCCTGCGTCGTGCGCCCCGACTTGAGCACGAGCACCGGCTTGCCGGCCTCGTGGATGATGCGGCGCGCCGCGTCGACGAACGCCGCCCCCTGGGTCAGTTCCTCCAGGTACATCAGGATGACCCGGGTGGCGGGGTCATCCTTGAGCGAGAGCATCAGGTCGATGTCGCTGATGTCGGCCTTGTTGCCGAACGAGACGAACTTGGAGAAGCCGATGTTCTTGGCGTGCGCATAGTCGAGCACCGCCGTGCAAAGCGCCCCGCTCTGCGACAGGAACCCAATGGCGCCTTCCGCCGGCATGCGGCGCGCAAAGGAGGCATTGAGATGGACCGCCGGGTCGGTGTTGATGACGCCTAGGCAGTTGGGGCCGATGAACGACATGCCATACTTGCGGGCGATCTGCAGGATCTCGTCCTCCCGCTGCACGCCCGCGCCGCCGACTTCGCGAAACCCGGCGCTGATGATGACGAGACTCTTGATGCCCTTCTGGCCGCACTGCTCGAGGGCCAGCTTCACCACGCTGCTGGGAAAGACGATGACGGCCAGATCCACCGGATCGGGAATGTCGAGCACGTACTTGTATGCCTTGACTCCGGCAATCGACTTCGCGCTCGGACTGACGGGATAGATGGTTCCCTGAAAGTCGTCCTTGAGAATGTTGCTGAAGATGTCGAACGGCACCGTGCCGGGAACGCGTGTAGCGCCGACGACGGCGACGGACCGCGGAGCAAAAATGGACGCAAGCTTGTCGGTACTCGCGTCGGCAAAGTCGGGCATGGCGCCTCCAGCGCGGGGCTGCCGAGTGCGAGTCTACTGCACGAGCTGCGCAATGAAGTCCACGGCCCCATCGACCGTCTGGACCTCACGGGCCCGATCCTCGTCCATCTCGATGCTGAACTCCTCCTCGAAGCCGGCGATGAGCTCGATGCTCTTCATCGAGTCCGCGCCCAGGTCGAAGACGAAATTCGAGGCGGGAAGCACCTCGGCGGGGTCAATGGCCAGCACGCGGGCGACCACCTTCGTGACACGCTGTGCAATCTCGCTGCGTTCCATCGGGAGTTCCAGCGCATTCGCGGCGGACAGCGCTGCCGAAGGCGCAGTAGAGGGAGACAAGGATGCGAATCCGACAGGGGCAGATTCAATTTTGTACTCAACGGCGTGATGCGGCAACCGACATTTGCCCGACGCGCGTGTACGCGGTTGCCTCCGTCACGCGGCCAGCCGGGCCTATCGCCGCGCGGATCGCAGGATGCCGTACCCCACCAGATTCAGGAGCACCACAACGGCAGCGATCTTGAGGCCGAACAGGAGCGGGCTGGCGACCTGGATGATGGGGAACATCGCGAAACCGACGTAGGCCAGCGTCATGAACAGCCCCGACCACGAGGCGACCTTGAGCCAGGCCGGCGGGCGCGGCGTGATGCCGCGCAGGCCGAAGAGCGGGATGGCGAACATCACCACATACGCCAATGCGTAGAACATGCCGCTCGCGTTGAAGAGGAGCTGGAACGCCTCGGCCTGCCCGACGCCAATCAGACTCACCAGCGCGATGAGAAAGGAACTCGCTCCGACGACGAGAATCGAGTTGACGGGCGTGCGATACCGATCGTGGAGCTTGCTGAACCAGGGCGGGAGCAACCGATCCCACCCGGCGACCATCGGCAGGCGCGTGACAGCGGTGAAGCTGACGCTCGCCTGCGCTACGCGCATCGCCAGCGTCATCAGGATGGCAATGGTGACGAGCGGTCCGGCAATGCCGAACGGCCCGAACCCGATTCGCAGGATCTGCGGCAACGGACCGATGAGGTCGATGTCCTCGGTGGGGATGTACGCGACGACGGTGCTGGTGCCGAGCACGAACATCAGCACGATGATCGGCGCCGCGATGAAGACCGACCGGGCCACCGACCGCGCCGGCGACCGCGTCTCACCGGCGAGGATGGCCATGTACTCGAAGCCGCTGAACGCGCCAAAGCCCATCTTGGCGAGGAGGTTCAGGTTGAGCAGCGTCAGCGCCGGCGCCGCCGTGCGCAGGGGGTGATACTCCTTGAGGTGCCCGCTCGAGAGGCCAATCCAGGGCAAGACGAACAGCGCGCCGAAAATCAGGAGCATCATCACGCCGCCGGCATTGTGCACCCACTTGCTGAGTGACAGCCCGATGGTCGACGCGACGACCATCAGCGACAGGATCACGAACGATGCGAGCGCCACGAACCAGCCGTTCTCGGTCATCCAGGAGGCACTCGGCCCGAGGGCGTACGACAGATACGTCGCCACCTGCAGGCCAATCTCGGACGTGAAGACAATCACGTAGAGCCAGAGATTCCAGGCGAGCATGAAACCGACGGTCTGGTTGAAGCCGAGCTTGGCCCACTGATACAGCCCGCCCTCGAGCGGCATCAGGCGATTGAGGTACAACACCACGGCGGCAGACGGGAGATAGAACAGCGCCAGCGCCGACAGCCACATCACCACGTGCGATGGCCCGAGCTTGCCGGCGACGCCGATCCACGTCAGCCCAACGACAAAGAGGATCTGCGTGAGCGCGAGGTCCACCACCCCCAGCTCCTTCTTGAGGGTGGCGCTGTGCTCCTCCACCTGCGCCTCGGCGGCCGCAAGTTCGGCCGCCGAGGCCGGATGATGGCCGTGCCGCTCGTGCTCCGTCATGCCAGCTCCCGTGCGAGGAGGTCCCAGAAACGTGCCCAGGCCGCGAGCCCTTCGCGCAGGCGAATCACCCGGAAGAACTCATTGGGGGCGTGATAATCTTCGTCGGACGTGGAGAAGGAGAAATAGACCGTGTCCATGTTCATGTGCCGCTTGAACAATTCCATGATCGGCACGGTGGCCCCCATCCGGACGATGAGCGGGTCCACGCCGTAGACCGCGCGCAGTGCCGCGGCGGCGGCGCGCAGGGCGGGATGCCCGGTGTCGATGTGCGCGGCCGGTGTGCCGTGATCGCCCGGGGTGATGGTGAGGCGTGTCCCCGGCGGCTGGTGGTGTTCGAGGTGCCGAGTGATGAGGCGCACGACCTCATCGGGATCCTGATCGGGGACCAACCGACAGGTGACCTTGGCGTGAGCCTCGCAGGGGATCACTGTCTTCTGCCCCGGTCCCTCGTATCCGCCCCACATGCCGTTCACTTCAAGCGTCGGGCGCGTCCACTGGCGCTCGAGAAGCGTGTATCCGGCCTCGCCATAACCCGGCGGCGCACCGACCTGCGCCAGGTAGTCGGCTTCGTTGAACGGAATGGCGGCAATGGCGGCGCGATCGGCGGCGCTCAGCTCACGCACGGTGTCGTAGAAGCCCTCCACGGCAATCCGTCCATCCGGATGATGGAATGATGCGACGAGCCGAGCCATCGCATGCAACGGATTGGCGACGCTGCCGCCATGCCGTCCCGAATGCAGGTCCTTGGATGCGGCAGTGAGCGTGAAGTTGAGGCCGGCCAAGCCGCGACTGGCCACCGTGATGGACGGTTCGGTCGGACGCCACATCGCGCCATCGGCCGAAATCACGAGGTCGGCGCGGAGCAATTCCTTGTTGGCCTCGATGAACGACTCGAGACTCGGACTGCCGATCTCCTCCTCGCCTTCGATGAGAAACTTGAGGTTCAGCGGCGGCGCACCGGCCGCGGCGAAGAACGACTCGGCGACCTTCATCGGGATGAGCACCGGTCCCTTGTCGTCGCTGACGCCGCGCGCGTAGAGCCGGCCATCGCGCACCGTGGGCGAGAATGGCGGCGAGGTCCACTTGTCGAGTGGATCGGGCGGTTGCACATCGTAGTGGCCGTAGATGAGCACCGTGGGCTTGCCTGGCGCACCCAGCCACTCGGCATAGACGACGGGATTCCGCGCCGTCGGCATCGTGCGGACCGTGATCGGGCCGACGGCGGCCAGTGTGCGCGCCACCCACTGCGCCGCGACGGTCATATCCGCGGCGTGTGCGGGGTCGGTGCTGACGCTCGGTATGGAGGCAAACTCGACGAGTTGTGCCAGCGCACGCTCGGCGCCGGATTCGAGATGCGAGAGCACGGCATCGAGCGGTGTCACTTGCCACCGTCCACACTGAGCACCTGCCCCGTGATCCAATTTGCGGCATCGGAGGCGAAAAAGAGCACCGCGTTGGCAATGTCGTCGGGGGTGCCGAGTCGCTTGAGGGCAATGCGCTCAACAAGCTCCCGCTGCCCGTCGGCGCCGTACGACTCCCACTGCCGTTCGGTGCTCGGGTTGGAGCGCACGAAGCCAGGCGCGATGTTGTTGACCGTGATGCCCCACGGTCCCAACTCGTGCGCGAGCTGGCGTGTGAGTCCAATCTGTGCCGCCTTGGCGGAGGCATACGCCTGGATGCCCGTGAGCGAAATGCCAAGCCCGGCGCCGCTCGAGATGTTGATGATGCGTCCGCTGCGTTGCTCCTTCATGCCCGGAGCGACGGCCTGCGCACAGTAAAATGCGCCGGTGCAGTTGACATCGAAAATTGCCTGCCATTGCTCGGGGGCAATGTCCTCGAGTGGGCGCCCCACCTGGCCCAGCACGCCGCCGGCGTTGTTGACGAGCACGTGCACGGCCCCCGACGCCGCGCGGATTTCCGTGACGAGGCCGTCCACGGCCGGTTTGTGCCGCACGTCCACCGTGCGCACCTCACACAGCGCGCCGGCCTCGCGACAGAGGCGGCGCGTCTCCTGGAGTTCATCGTCGAGCACGTCACCGCCCCAGACGCGGGCGCCGTTACGGGCGAAGGCCAGTGCAATGGCGCGTCCAAAGCCATGCGCCGCGCCGGTAACGAGGACGGTCTTGTCGCGGAAGTCGAAGAACACGGATTCCCTCAGTGCGGCAACGAGGCCGCGAGCAAGTCGAGCGTGGCGAGCGACTGCTCCCGCACGCCGTTCTCAAGGTCGTGAACAAGGGCCACCAGCCGCGTCAACACCGGGGTTGGCACACCCGCTTGTGCGCCGAGCGTCACGACGATGCCAAGTTGTGCGTCCACCTCGGTGCGACGCTTTCGCACCGCGAGATCGCGCCAGATGCCGCTGTGCGTCTTGGCGGAGGTGCGATTATGCGCGACCAGCCCGTCCAGCGATTGCTCTGCCGCGCCGGGAGGCGCGGAGGGGAGATAGGCGCTGGGTGAGAACCCGTCGAACCCCTCGGGTGACACGCCGCGCGCCGCGGCAACGGCGAGGATCTCACGAGCGAGCGCAATGTATACCGGCCGATAGCGCGGCATGGCGAGCGCATCGGCGATGGACTCGTTGGTGAGCGCGGTGGCGAACAGCATTGCCCCATACGCTTCCTTTCCCCAGAGATAGCCGAAGATGTTGTCGGTCACGACGGCGCGTTCCTCGAAATCGCGCCACGCCTGATGCAGCGCCTTGAGGCGCGGCGTGTGACGGCCGTCAAGTTCGCCGAGCACGTTGGCGGCACGCCCGCCATAGTGGATCAGCCCCGGCTCGAGGTAATCGGCGCCGAAGTTCACGAAGCATCCCATCGTGCGCTCGGCGCCGACGATCTTCGCGATGGCCAGTTCATTGAGGCCATTCTGCGCGGAGACCACGAAGCCGGTGGCGCTGAGATGTGGCGCCAAATCGCGCACGGCGCCCTCGGTGTGGTGCGCCTTGGTGGCGAGAATGATGGTATCCCACTCGCCTTCGACGTCTTGCGGCGTGTAGGCCGGCAGGAGCTGCGTGAAGTCGGCGATCGGGCCGGTGATGTGAAGCCCGTGCGCGTTGATGGCATCCACGTGGGCGGCCACGCTATCCACCAGCGAGACTTCGTGTCCGGCGTGCGCGAGGGACGCGCCGAGGGTGCCGCCAATGGCCCCGGCTCCCCAGATCAGGCATTGCATGGTTGGCGTCCGCTACGAAGCTGAGTCCCACGGCCCCGTGAGCAGGGCGCGTGTTTCGTTCACCGCCGTCTTCCAGATGGCGAGCATGTCGTCGTCGGGACGCTGATAGTAGCCGCCGTAATTGCCGTCGCCCAGGTATTCACGGAGTGCCTTGGGGTCGAGCAGGCGAAGACGCGCCATATCCACCATCGGCCGCTGCGCAGCCGGCACGTCCAAGCCGGGCAGGCGCGTCCAGGGGAAGTTCTCCATCCACGACCCGTGCGACGCGACGGGATCGATGGCCTGCACCTTGGCCCACGTCGCCGGCGCGTTCCACCAGTTGTGGAAGATCACCTTGCACCGGGGATGGTCGGCCATCCACTGCAACACATACTGCTGTGCGGCGCCGTTGCCACCGTGTCCGTTGATGATGAGGATGCGGCGGAAACCACTGTGGCACATCGAATCGAGGATGTCGCGCACGACGTGCAGGTGCGTTTCGACGCGCAGTGAGATGGTTCCCGGGAATTCGCGGAAGTACGGTGTGACGCCGTACGACAGCACGGGAAAGACCGGAATGCCCAGCGGCTCAGCGGCCTCGACGGCCAGCCGGTCGGGGAGGATGGCGTCGACGGTGAGACGCAGGTAGGAGTGCTGCTCGGTGGAGCCAATCGGGAGGACGGCACGATCGTCGTGCCGCAGGTATTCCTCCACCTGCATCCAATTCAAGTCGCTGATGCGCACGCGGGAGTCCGTGGACGAGGGAAATGCGGGGGCGGACAAAACATGCGCCGCAGGCCGGCGGGACGCCACGGATAAGGGGCGATGACGCCTCCGCGCCGCCGGGACGGTTGCCGGCCTCGCGTGGATGACGCAGACTCGTCATCACGCGAAGGCGCGATCTACGACGCCGTTCCTCTTGTTCAAGGCAACTCGCACCATGAATCAGGTTACGCAGGTCACGTTCCGCTTCGACCCCGAACGCGCCGCCGCCGTTGTCGCGGTCGTATTCGGCATTGCGACCATCCTGGCCGGCGGCTCCGTGCTACTCGGTCGCGATCCAGGGTACCTCGTCTACCGCCCGCTGTTGATCTTCAACACGGCGATGGGATTCGTCTATGCGGGGACGGGGCTCGCCGCCTGGCGACGAGACGGCGCCGCAGTCACCGCGGCCATGGCGATTCTCGTGGTGAACATCGCGGTGCTGGTGCGGGTGGTCTATCTCTTCCTGACCACGCGTGATATGGTGGCCGAAGACAGCGTGCGCGCGATGACCCTGCGCACGATGGTCTGGCTCATACTCTGGGCCCTGCTCGGGTGGGTGCAGCGAAAGAAGGCGTCAGCGACCGACTAGAACTCCCCGTGCTCCGTGCGGGCGATGATCTCGTCCTGAAGTGCCTCGCTGAGGTCGCAGAAGTAGTCGCTGTACCCGGCCACGCGCACGATGAGATCCCGGTGCGCCGACGGGTCGGCCTTCGCTTCACGCAACTGTTCGGCGGTGACGACGTTGAACTGCATATGGTGCCCGCCGAGCTTGAAATAGCCACGGACCAGGGCATGCAGGTTGTCGATGCCGTGCTCGCCGGCGAGCAGGGTGGGCGAGAACTTCATGTTCAGCAGGGTGCCGCCGGTCTTGACGTGGTCCATGCGCGCCGCCGACTGCAGGACAGCGGTCGGGCCGTGGCGATCGGCGCCCTGCACCGGCGAGATGCCTTCGGACAGCGGCAGGCCACTGCCGCGCCCGTCGGCTGACGCGAGGCAGACCTCGCCGAAGTACACGTGGCAGGTAGTGGGGAGCATCTCGAGCCGATATGCGCCGCCCTTGATGTTGGGGCGCCCGTCAATCGCATCGAACAGCATGTTGAAGGTGCGAGTCATCAGCGCGTCGGCATACGGATCGTCGTTGCCATACTTGTGCGTCTTGTGCACGAGGCGCTGGCGCAGCACCTCCTCGTGGTGGAAGTTCGCGTCGAGCGCCGCGACAAACTGCTTAAGCGAGCGCTCTCCCGTCTCGAAGACGAGTTCCTTGAGTGCGGAGAACGAATCGGTGACCGAGCCGATGCCCACCGCCTGGATGAACGTGTTGTTGTACCGCGCGCCGCCGGCGTTGTAGTCCTTGCCGCGCACAATACAGTCGTCGGTGATGACGCTCAGGAAGGTGTGCGGCATGCGCGTGGCGTAGAGCCGCTCGATGAGTTGGTTACCGCGCACCTTGATGTCCAGCACGTGGCGCACCTGCGCTTCGAATGCCGTGAAGAGATTCTCGAAGGTGTGAAACTGCGCCGGATCGCCGGTGCGCGCGCCAATGAACTTGCCTGTGCGCACGTCGAAGCCATCGTGCAGGGCCAACTCGAGCATCTTCATCAGGTTGAAGTAGCCGGTGAGGATGTACGCCTCCTTGCCGAAGGCGCCCACCTCCACACAGCCGGAGCATCCGCCCTCGCGCGCATCCTCGAGTGACTTCCCCTGACGAAGCTGCTCCTGAACCACGACGTCGGCATTGAAGAGCGACGGGAAACCGTAGCCGTTGCGGATGACGCGCAGGGCGTGCTTGAGCACGGCGTCGGGCGTCAGCCGGGACACCTGCATGTTGCTGGACGGCTGGAGGAGGTGGAAGTCGTCAATCACCTCGAGCAGGAGGTGCGTGACCTCGTTGGATCCGTCCCGTCCGTCGCGCAGCAACCCCGCCAGGTTGATGTTGGCAAAATCGGTATAGGTGCCGCTTTCGGCAGCAGTCACGCCGACCTTCGGCGGGGCGGTGTGGTTGTTGAACTTGATGAAGAAGCATTCGAGGAGTTCGCGTGCCTCCTCGCGCATGAGCGACCCGTCCGCGAGGCCGGCGTCGTAGAACGGCGCGAGATGCTGGTCGAGATGGCCGGGCGAGAACGCATCCCACCCATTCAACTCGGTGATGACGGCGAGGTGCGCGAACCAGTACGTCTGCAATGCCTCGTGGAAGTTGCGTGGCGGATTGGCCGGTACGTGGCGGCAGACGGCGGCGATCTTGAGCAGCTCCATCCGGCGCTCGTCGTCGTCGGTCGTGAGTGCTTCGACGGCCGCCAGGTCGGCGTAACGCTCCGCATACCGCATCACGGCATCGCAGGCGAGGCTCATCGCCCGCAGCTGCTCGCGCTTGTCGAGCGCCTCCGCGTCGTGCTCGAAATCGAGCGCGGCAATCGCCTCGGCGATGTCGGCCTTGAAGCCGAGCATTCCCTTGTGGTAGAGCTTGCCGTCGGCGACGGTATGTCCCGGTGCGCGCTGCTCCATGAATTCGGTGAAGCAACCGGCGTCGTAGGCATCGTGCCACTCCGCCGGGAGCTCCGCCATCATCACGTCGCGCAAGGAGCGCCCGTGCCAGTAGGGGATGATGTCGCGTTCGTACTGTGCGATGACGTCGGCGGCCACCTTATACCGCGTCTTCGGACGCGAGTCGAGGATGCGCAGGTCCTCGACGCTGTGGCAGGTCAGCTCGGGATAGGTGGGAACTTCCTTGGGGCGCGGGCCGCGTTCACCGACAATGAGCTCGCCGTCGCCGAGGTAAAGGACCTTCGTGTCGCAGAGTTCGTAGAAGGCCCTGGCGCGCATCATCGGCGGCGAGTACTTGCCGAGATTGGCCTTGTAGAACGCCGTGATGATGCTGGCACGCTCGCCGCTGATGCGCGGCACCGCATCGAGCGACTCGCGACGCAGGTGCTCGGTACGCGGCGTGGTCGCGGTGCTGGCGGCATGAACGGTGGTCACGAGGAAAGTCCTCCAATGGTGGCCACGAGGTCGTGCGCGGCGAAGCGCGCGACGATGGCCTCGAGCTGGGCGGTCGACGGGGAGACGGTGCCGTGCAGGGTGTAATGCTTGCCGAGCCGGGCGAACTTCGGTTCGGCGCTCGGGTGGTACGGCAGCAGATTCACCGGGAGTGCACGGTTCAGGGAACGGAGAAAGCGGGCGGTGGCGTCGATGTTGGCGTCATCGGCGTTGACACCCGGAATCACGGGCACGCGAATGTGGACATTCGCGTGCCAGGCACAGAGCGCCGTGAGGTTAAACAGAATCCGCTCGTTCGAGGCGCCGGTGGCGGCCTCATGGCGCACGGGATCCATCAACTTCAAGTCATAGAGCACGAGGTCCGCGACGGCGGCGGCGTCCCGTAGATTCTCCCAGGGGGCAAAACCGCAGGTGTCGAGGGCCGTGTGGATGCCCGCGCCTCGAAGTCGACGCAGCACGTCAGTGACGAATGGCGCCTGCACCAGCGGCTCGCCGCCGCTGATGGTCACGCCGCCGCCCGATTCGTCAAAGAAGGTCCGGTCCCGGAGCGCGCGCTCCACCAGTCGCGCCGCGTCAATGCGCTCGCCGACGAGTTGCAACGCGCCGGTCGGGCAGAGGTCAACGTCACATTCGGTCTTGTTGACGACGGTGGGAAGCGCGAGTTCGTCGTCGGAACAGCGCCCGCAACGCATGCACCGATGCTGCAGGCGCACGAACGTCGGAGCTAGTTCCTGGCTCTCCGGGTTGTGGCACCACGAACAGGCAAGCGGGCACCCCTTCATGAAGATGGTGGTGCGCACGCCAGGGCCGTCGTGCACGGAAAAGCGCTGGACGTTGAAGATGAGGCCACTCGGGACGGCCGTGGCCGTGGAGCACACGGGGGCGTCTACGACTGCGGCGGACATTCCGCGAAGTAGTAGGCGTGAATGAACGGCTCCTGCACGGTGAACGACCAATGGACGTGCTGGAGGTGGTCGGCGGCCGCGTCAATGTCGCCGAGCGCGAGGAGGGCCAGCAGATCTTCGTGTTCGGTGACCGAGTGTTGTTCCCACGCCTGGACCATCGCTGCGCGACGCGGCCAGTCATAGAGGCGCTGCTTGAGCAGGTGCACCTGGGCGACGAGGCGCGCGTTGGTCGAGCGGCGCAGGTAGGTGTCGTGGAAGGCCAGGTTGGCGACGTAGTAGCGGTCGAAGTCGCGCGCGGCGACGGCGACGTTCATTTCTACGTCGAGGGCGCGCATCTGGGCGAAGTCCTCATCGGTCAGCGAGTAGCCGACATCGCGAAGCGCCGCGGCCTCGAGTGCACCGATGATTTCGTAGAAGTGACGAATGTCGTCGAGCGTGAGCTCGTTGAGCCGAAAGCCGCGGCGCGGAAGGATGGTGACGAATCCCTGGCTCTCGAGGTTGAGCAGGGCCTCGCGCAGCGGTGTCCGGCTGACGCCGAGTCGGCTGGCGAGTTCGTTGAGGTCAATGAAGACGCCCGGCTTGAGACCGCCGCTGGCCATTTCGGCGCGGAGGTAGTCGTAGACTTGCTCGCGGAGCGAGCGAGTCGGGTTCGCCGGATCGGTCAGCCGGGGGGGCTGGTGCTTCTTATGGATGCGGCGTGGCGGTTTCCGGCGCGCGGGGGTCTTGGGGCGCGCCATACGTCATCTAATATATCAGTTCATTGGCCCTGACGCTAGTTCGGTAAGTTGTTGATATAGTTGCACATAGAGAACACATACGCGAAGATGCATCGTGCTACGAAGAACCGGGGTGACCCTTTGCGCCGGCCCTCTACGACGCAGCGATGGTGGCCCTGATCCCGCCGGCGCGTTCAATTCTCTGCACTTAGAACACACGCAGTCGACCGTGGGCGGCCGACACTCGTCCTCGAGACCACAATGAGCAATGTTGACCGCCGCGGATTCCTCGCGGGCGTCGCCGCGACTGTGGCGGCGACGACGGCATTTGACCCGCTGCACGCCGGCGAAACAGAGCAAGTCGCGGAACGCGAACGCACCGATCGCGCCGCGGGGCTCGCTCCACTCGCCTTCACGCCACTGCCACTCGGGGCCCTACGTCCGCGCGGGTGGTTGCTCAACCAACTGCGCATTCAGCTGAACGGTCTGAGCGGGCATCTCGACGAGTTCTGGCCTGACGTGGCCCAGTCGCAGTGGTTTGGTGGAAGCGCCGAGGGCTGGGAGCGAGCGCCGTACTGGCTGGATGGCGCGATTCCGCTGGCGTGGATTCTGGACGATGCGACGCTGAAGGGACGCATCACGCGGTACGTGAACTTCATCGTGGACCATCAGCGAGCGGACGGATGGTATCACGTGTATCCAGAAGACGCGGTGGCCAAGCGCTATGACATGTGGGCCATCCTGCTGGTGAACAAGGTGCTGGTGCAGTATCACGAGGCAACCAATGATGCCCGCGTGCTCGATGCGGTGACGAAGAGTCTGCGCGCACTCTCCACCGGACTCGACCGCACACCGCTGTACGACTGGGGACGCACGCGGTGGTTCGAGGGACTGATCAGCATCTACTATGTCTATCAGCGGCGGCCGGAGCCGTGGCTGCTCGACCTGGCACGCAAGCTGCGCGCCCAAGGTGTGGATTTCGAAACGCTCTACACCACCAACGAAGACATGAAGGTTCCCACGCCGCGCCGCGGCCTGTGGAAATGGACCAAGCACGTGGTGAACGCGGGCATGTCGCCCAAGGCGGCAGCGCTGAGCTGGCGACTGGACCAGCGCGCCAACGACCGCGCCTGGCCGCGCCAGATGATTGAGTTCCTTGACCGCTACCACGGACAGGTGAACGGCATGTTCACCGGCGACGAGACGCTCAGCGGCAAGAACCCACTGCAGGGGACGGAACTCTGTTCGGTTGTCGAGTTCATGTACTCACTCGAGACTCTCGTCGCGGTATTTGGCGACGCGTATTTCGCTGACCGGCTGGAACGCGTGGCGTTCAACGCGTTGCCGGCCACGCTCTCGCCTGACATGTGGGCGCACCAATACGATCAGCAGGTGAATCAGGTGCAGTGCACCATCAATCCGAACCACGGGTGGAGTTCGAACGGCGGCGAGGCGAACCTGTTCGGTCTCGAGCCGAACTACGGGTGCTGCACGAGCAACATGCATCAGGGGTGGCCGAAGTTTGCGGCATCGCAATGGATGCGCACCGCGGACAGCGGGTTCGCCGCGATCTCCTACGCGCCGAGCCAATTGGCGGTCGACGGTGGAGGGCAGACGGTGGAGATTGTGTGCGATTCGGCGTATCCGTTTCGCGAGACAATTGGCATCACGGTGCGCACGGAGCGGCCGACGCGATTCCCGGTGCTGCTGCGCATCCCGGCGTGGAGCGAGGGCGCCACCGTGCAGATCGGAGATGGCGCGACAGTGCCCGCGCGAGCGGGCACGTGGCACCGCGTGGACCGCGAATGGCGCGGGAGCACCTCGGTGACGCTGCGGTTCCCGATGAAAGCCAGGGTCACGACGCGCTACAATGACAATGTGGCCATCGAACGGGGGCCGCTGGTCTTTTCGCTGCGAATCGCCGAAGACTGGAAGCGGGTGAATGCGGACAAGCCGCATCGCGAGATGCCGCATGCGGACTACGAAGTGCGACCGACATCACCGTGGAACTACGGCATCGTGATGGCAAAGGGCCAGGCGCAAGGATTGACGTTCGAGGAACAACCCATCGGCGACCAACCGTTCTCACCGAGTGGCGCTGGGGTGGTGGCGAACGTGCAGGCGCGACGCGTGCCGAGTTGGGGGATCGTGCGCGACTGGGCGGGCGAGATCAGCTCGTCCGATGCGGCCTGGGCCGACGCGTCGAAGGTCGTCTCGCGAGAACCCATCGAAACCGTGGAATTGATTCCGTACGGTTGCACGAACATTCGAATCACGGAGTTTCCCCGCGTATGAGCTTCACGGTGCAGGGTGCAGGGAACAACAGAGGGTGCCTGGTGCAGGCGCGGTGGAATACGACGGCTGTTCTGCTGCTCCTCTTCAGCACGATTGGCGGGGCACAGAAATCACCCGCAGACGCGATACCGCTCCCCGAGCATCCACGCCCGGATTTCGCGCGCGCGGACTGGATGAACCTGAACGGCCGTTGGCGCTTTGCCTTCGACCCGGCCGACACCGGTGTGCAGGCGGGGTGGCCGCAAAACGGTTTGCCGGGCAACCGCGAGATCGTGGTGCCCTTCTCGTGGGGATCGAAGCTGAGCGGCGTGCCAGACAGCGCGGACATCGGCTGGTACGCGCTTCGCGTCGACGTGCCGCCAACCTGGCGCGGAAAGCGGATGTTCCTGGTCTTCGGTGCGAGCGACTGGAAGACGACCGCCTGGCTGGACGGCGTGAAACTCGGCGAGCATCAGGGCGGGTACACGCCGTTCTCGTTCGAACTCACGTCCTCGGTGCGGTCCGGCGCCGCACAGCGACTCGTGGTGCGCGTGGACGACACGAATCACGCGTTCAAGCTTGAAGGCAAGCAGGGATACGGCAAGGCGCGCGGGATGTGGCAGACGGTGTATCTCGAGGCGCGCGGCAGCGACCCGATTGAAGCGGTGCACTTCACGCCACGGGCAACGCTGGACGGTGTGGGGGTCGAGCTGCGACTGCGCGATCCGGCACCGAGCGAGCTGGTTGCGTCACTCGCGTTCACCAACCGCGACAGCCAGCCCGTGGCGACGATGCGCATAGCGAAGGGTGCGCGCACGGCGCGGCTCGATGTCGCCATGCCCGGCGCGCGAACGTGGACGCTTGACGACCCATTCCTGCACGAGTGCGCCGTCACGGTGACCGGTACCGGCCTCGTGGACGATCGCGTGAAGACGTACTTCGGGATGCGCACCATCGGCGTGACGACGCTCCCTGGCACGAGCATTCCCTACGTCGCGCTGAACGGCGAACCAGTCTACCTGCAACTCGCGCTCGACCAGGCGTATCACCCGGACGGTTTCTACACCTTCCCGACGGACAGCGCGCTGAAGCACGAGATCCTGCTGGCGCGGCAGATTGGCCTCAATGGGCTGCGCGAACACATCAAGATCGAGGCGCCGCGCAAGCTGTACTGGGCCGACCGGCTGGGTGTGCTGATCATGGCCGACGTGCCGAACTGGTGGGGACCGCCGGACTCAGCGGCGTTCGCCGAGCACGAGTACGCGCTGCGTGCGATGATTGACCGCGACTACAATCACCCGGCGGTCTTTTCGTACGTGATGTTCAATGAGACGTGGGGATTGCACACGAAAGTCGGAGACCGCAATCCGTACCTTCCCGAGACGCAGCGCAAGGTGGCGAGCGTCTACCGGTTGGCGAAGTCACTCGACCCCACGCGACTGGTGGAGGACAACTCCATCTGCTGCGGGATGGGGCACACGGAGACGGACCTGAACAGCTGGCACGATTACCTCCCAGGTTGGCGCTGGCAGTCGCACGTGCAGCGAGTGAGCGACAGCACCTTCGCCGGGTCGCCGTTCCACTTCATGCCCGGGTACCAGCAAGGCAATCAGCCGATGCTGAACTCCGAGTTCGGCAACGTGTGGGGGTACAGCGGCAGCACGGGCGACGTCGATTGGAGCTGGGACTATCGTCGCGCGATTGATGCGTTTCGCCGGCAACCGAAAGTGAGCGGGTGGCTGTACACCGAGCACCACGACGTGATCAATGAGTGGAACGGCTACTGGCGCTTCGACCGCACGTGGAAGGAGACGGGGTTTGGCGATATCGTGCCGGCGATGACGCTGCGCGACCTGCACGCGCCATTCTACATCGCGGTGGGCGACTCGGTGTTGAGCCACGATGTTGCCGCCGGGGCGCACGTGACGGTGCCGCTGTACGCATCGTTCCTCAGCGGGAGCCAGACGCCCGGTGATTCGCTGACTGTCAGAGCCGAGTTGGGTGGCTGGAACGCGATTGGTGAGCGGAAGACCTATGGCACCTACGCGATGCGCATTCCGTATCGGCCGTGGATGTCGACGCCGCTCACCCCGCTGACGATTACGGTGCCGGACGAACCGAGCTTGAGCGTGCTGGCCGTGCGGGTGGAAGACGGCGCCGGCAACGTGCTGGCGAGGAATTTCAGCGCGTTCGTTGTATCGGGGGCAACGCCGGCCAGTGGTAAGACGGCGGACGGGCGCGCCGTTCGAACGACCAGCGTTGCCGCCACGTCAACGACGGATGGGCGCTGGTCGCTCAGGCAGTGGACCGTGCTGGACAAGAAGTACGACGGTGCGGGAAGCGGATTCGTGGAGTACCGGCTTCCGTGGCCGAAGGATCTTTCGGCAAGCCAGGTGGAGAACGCGACGTTTCTGGTGGAGGCGTCGGCCAAACGCCTGAACGGAAAGGACCGCGACACGACGCGCTCGCAGGGCGACTATATGCGAGGCGGTGGCTATCACGACCGCAGTGCGAACAAGAACAGCTATCCGATGACGAGCAGCACGTACAAATACCCGAGTGCGGTGACGGTCCGCATCAACGGTGTGCTCGCGGGCCAGTACGGGTTGAGCGACGACCCGGCTGACTCGCGCGGCATCCTGAGTTGGCATGCGCAGTTGTACGACGGACTGCTGCGTGAAGCGGGATCGTACGGCGAGTTACTGCGTGTGGCACTGACGCCGGGGATGATCGCTGATGGCGAACGGTCGGGTTTCGTGACGGTGCGGCTCGAAGTGTCCGATGCGCTGCCCGGCGGACTTGCCATCTATGGACGGCAGTTTGGACGATACCCGGTGGACCCGACGGTAGTATTCGTGCTCAAGTAGGGGGCAGGGAACGGAGACAGGGGAGAGAATGAGACGCTTTGTGACATTGGTGCTGGCCGGTGTGTTCACGACGGGATGCGGTGCGGATGTGGCAACGATCGGAGCAAGCATGACGCGAACACCTTTCGGCACGGCGCCGGGCGGGCAGGGCGTTGAACTCATCACGCTGACCAATGCGCACGGCGTGGAACTGCGCGCGATGACCTATGGCGCGATCATCATCTCGCTGAAAGTCCCGGACAGGACGGGGAAACTGGGCGATGTGGTGCTCGGCTACGATTCGCTCGCCGGGTACGTGAAATCGTCGCCTTATTTCGGTGCGGTCGTCGGACGCTATGCCAATCGCATCGCCAAGGGGGAGTTCACTCTCGATGGCACGGCATACTCGCTGGCCATCAACAATGGCCCCAACGCCCTGCACGGCGGACTCAAGGGGTTCGACAAGGTGGTCTGGCAGGCCGAGTCGCTGCCAAGCCCCGACGGGACGGGCGTGCGCTTTCACTACGTGAGCACGGATGGCGAGGAAGGATACCCGGGCACGCTCGATGCGACGGTGACGTACACGCTCACCGATTCAAATGAAGTGCGCATCTCATACGAGGCCACCACCGACAAGCCCACGCCGGTGAACCTGACGCAGCATTCGTACTTCAACTTGGCCGGGCGCGGCGACGTGCTGGAGCATATCCTCCAGATCAACGCCGATCGGATCGTGCCGGTCGATTCGACCTTGATCCCGACCGGTCAACTGATGCCGGTGAAGGGCACGCCGTTCGACTTCACGACGCCTCATGCCGTCGGCGAGCGCATTGACGCCGCGGACCAGCAAATCACGTTTGGCAAGGGATACGACCACACGTTCGTGCTCACGCGTGCCGATACGGGGCTCGTGCTCGCGGCGGTGCTGAAAGACCCGACCAGTGGCCGCGTGCTCGAAGTGCGCACGACAGAGCCGGGCGTGCAGTTCTACACGGGAAACTTCCTCGACGGCACGCTGACGGGAAAAGGTGGCGTGGTCTATCAGCGCCGGACGGGGCTCTGTCTCGAAGCGCACCACTTTCCCGACTCGCCAAACCAGCCGCAGTTCCCGAACACGATCCTCAGGCCGGGAGAGACGTACCGGTCGCGGACGGTGTGGAAGTTCGGGGTGGAGTAAGGGAAGCTGAGAGCACCGGAGCTCCGCCTACCACCACCCCAGCACCTTCCACCAGGCGAGGCCCACCGTCGCGAAAACAACAATCGCCAGGACAGACAGGATCAGCCCGTACAGCCACCAGTCGCGCTGCGTGATGTAGTGGGAACCAAAATAGATGGGCGCCGGCGTCGTGCCGTAGTGCGTGAGCGCGGCGCTGAGATTGGCGGTATAGGCAAGCAGGGCGACCGACAGCATCACCGGCGCACCGGCGGCCAGCACGACCATCAGGAACGGTATGAACATGGCCGTGGCATGCGCGGTGATGCTCGCGAATCCGTAATGCGCGTAGAAATAGATGAGCATGAGCACCGTCAGCGCCGCGCCCCAACTCCAGCCCACCGTCATTGACGCGGCGTACTCGGCGAACTGGCGCGTGATGCCGGTGTCGCCGAGCGCCTCGGCCATGCGCACCAACCCGCCGTACCAGATGAAGACGTCCCACGCCGCGCGCTCGCCGATGATGTCGTCCCAGGCAAGCACGCCGGTGAGAAAGAGCGTCGAGATGCCGAGCAGTGCGACCACCGCGTAGTTGATGTGATGAAGCGCGGTGGTCATCCACAATCCGGCGACGAGCGCAAACGCGGCGAGCATCAACCGTTCATCGCGCTTCATCGGTCCCAGGCGCATCAGCTCGTCGTGCGCGATCTGCGCGGCGGCCGGCGTGTGCTTCACCTCGGGCGGAAAAAGGCGATAGAGCACCAGAGGCATCAGCGCGAGCAGGACGAGCCCGGGCACCACCGCGCCGAGAATCCAGGTGCCGTACCCGAAATCGATCTTCGTGGCGTCGGCAATGAACTTTGCCATCAGCGCATTGGAGGCCTGCCCCGTCCACCACATCGAGCAGGCGATGACGTCGCCCTGATAGATGGCGAAGAGCAGGAAGGCGCCAAGCCGACGGGCGGTTGCACCGGGACGCGACTCGTACGCCTCGGCGAGCGACGTTGCGACGGGATAGATGACACCGCCAGCGCGTGCGCCGTTGCTTGGCACGAAGGCAGCCAGCAGCGCGTCGGTGGAGATGAGCGCATACGACAATCCGAGCGACGACTTGCCGATGGCGCGAATGAACAGGAAGGCGATGCGGCGGCCAAGTCCCGTCTTGAGCACGCCGCGCGACATGAAGAAGGCGCAGAGCACCAGCCAGACAATGGGGTCAGCATAGCCGCCGAGCGCTTCCTTGGGCGTCAGGACATTGAAGAGTGCGATGGCGCCGACGCCAAGAAAGACCACAGCGCCGGCCGCAACGGGCCGTACGATGGAGCCGACGATCGTCGCGGCGAAGATCGCGAGCAATTCCCACGACTTGAGGGTGATGCCATCGGGGCGCGGCGCGGCCAGGATGATCGCGGCCGTGCCGACGACGGCCGCCCAGCGCCATCGGGTGTTGGTGATGGCGTGGGCGCTCATCTCGTGCCCTCCATGCGATGGCTCAAGGCACGACCTTGTCGCGGGCGAAGTTCGGGCCAAGCAGGGCGCGGGCCTTGGCCATCGTGGCGTCCAGTTCCTTGCGGAGCTGTGCGTAGCGCGTGGTCGCATCGCGGCCGATGCGCTGGTCGGCGCCGTTGGTCATGCCGTAGAGATACTGGATCTGCGACTGCAACTCCGGCTTGCTGTAGCGAATCGGCGGCATCACGACGGTGGCTCGAATGTCGCCAACGCCCTTGGCGGTGTCGGCGGCGGCACCGGTCGCCTTGGCGAGGCGCGTGCGCTGCTCATCGAGCGCGGCGACCAGTTTGTTCACCTCGCTCACGAGGTCGCGCACCTTGATGTTGTGATCGTACTGCGCCTGCAGGTCAGTGAGGGTGATGCCGTCGGCCGCCGAGCGTGGATCGATGCGCACGGTGAGTGGTTGTGTTTGCGCGGTGCCAGCGGTGAGACGCACCGTGTACTTGCCCGGCGTGGTGGTCGGCCCGCTGCCGCCGCGACCAAAGCCACTGGTGCCGCCTGACGTCCACGGGCCGTTGGTGGTGAGGTCCCAGATGAAGCGGTTCATCCCGGCGTTTCTGGTGAGGCGCGGTGCGCCGCCACCGAAGCGCCCGCCGCCCGCCGGGGCGGGCGCGGCGTCAGACGCCGTGTACGAACGCACTACATTTCCGTTGATGTCGAGAATGTCGAGCGTCACGGCGCCCGTGTATGACGCGGGGAGGTAGTAGTCGATCATCGCGCCGGCGGGCGGATACTGCGGGTCGGCGTTCGCGTCGCGTGTGCCCTCGACGCCGCCAAACGTACCAGCGTATCGCGCGCGAATCGCGTCGCGCGGTACGAAGAGTCGCGGAGCGGCCATCGAGCCATTGGTGAGCTGATGCAGCGCGGTGAGATCGTCGAGAATCCAGAAGGCACGTCCCTGCGTGGAGATCACCAGGTCATTCTGATGCACCTTGAGATCGGTGATCGGCGTGTGCGGCAGGTTCTGCTGAAACGACGCCCACGTGGTGCCATTGTCGAACGAGACGTACATCCCGAACTCGGTGCCGGCGTACAGCAGCCCCTGGCGCTTGGGATCCTCGCGTACCACGCGCGTGGGTTCATTGGCAGCAATGCCGTTGGAACCATCGGTGAGCCGCTTCCACGTCACGCCGTAGTCATCGGTGCGCCAGATAAAGGGGCGGAAATCGCCGAGGAGGTAGCAGTAGACTGCGTAATAGGCGGAGCCGCGGCGATGCGGCGAGGGGTCGATGTTCTGGACGCGGCATCCCTTGGGCTGTTCCTTGGGGGTGATGTTCTTCCAGGTCTTGCCGTCGTCACGGGAGATGTGGAACGGACCGTCGTTGGCGCCGGTCCAAATGACACCCTTTTCGAGCGGCGACTCGCGGATCGCGTAGAGCGTGGAATACATCTCCTCGCCCGTGCCGTCCACCGTGATTGGTTCGCCGCTGTAGTGCCCGCGCAGCTCCGGCGGATTGGCGGTGAGGTCGGGGGACAGCGTCTCCCACGTCACGCCCTCGTCGCGTGTGCGGTGCACGTGCTGCGAGCCGTAGTACAGGACGTGCGGATCGTGCGGCGAGAACTCCATCGGTGAGACGCGCTGGAAGCGGAAGATCAGGTCCTTCGACGCATTGCCGTAGAGCGACTGCGCACCCACCCAGTACTGCTTCTCGCTTCCGCTGCTGATGCGCAAGCGCGAGAATTGCCCTTTGCATGACCCATAGACTGTGTCGGGGTTGGTGGCATGCGGGAAGATCGGGCCCGTCTCGCAGCCCGGGCCGGTGCGCCACTCCTGCATCGGTGAATCCGGGCGCCCCGACGACAGCGGCAGCGACGAGACGATGAGCGTGCTGTTGTCCTGCTGCGCACC
>JAKAJN010000013.1 GCA_021813725.1 bacterium
GCGTGGAACGGCAGCCCGTGGCACGGACCGTCGGTGCGCGACGTCCTCGGCCGCCTCACTGCCGCCGACGCCGCGACGCGCAGCGTGCGCGGGTCGAACACCCCGTGGCAGTTGGTGCTCCACCTCACGACGTGGGTGGAAGTTGCGCTGTGCCGCATTGACGACCCGGCATACGATCCGCTGGCGTCGATGAACTTCCCTGAGCCGCGGGCGCGTGACGCCGGCCAGTGGACGCGTGATGTGGACGCGCTGGGCTCGACCATCGAGCGCCTGGCCCAGCGCGTCGCCACGATGTCGGACGCCGAGCTCGATGCGCCGGTCGGGGCACGTGGCTACACGTACACGACCATGCTCGACGGCGAGGCTCAGCATCTGGCGTACCACGCCGGACAGGCGGCGATGCTCGCGCGGTCGCGGGACGTGGCGCCGCTGCTGGCGCCCGCTCCGGTCTTTCCGCTCAGCGCGGTCGTGTTGGCGGAGCTGGTGCACCGGTACCTGTATGCCGCCGCGTTCTTTCCACCGCCCATCGTCGGCTGGACCCTGCTCGCCAGCGGCGGCGGGCTCGCGGCGTGGGCCTACGGGCACTTTGTCCGACGGCGCACACCGGCCGTTCCATGGGTTACACCGCGTAATATCGTGAGTGCCGGCCCGTATCGCTTCAGCCGCAACCCGATGTATCTCGGCTTCCTGCTCGCGCAAGCGGGCGTCGGCTGCCTGCGCCACAACGCGCTCTATCTCGTCCTGCTGCTGCCGACCTGGGCCTTCATCCACTGGGGCGTCGTCCGGCGCGAGGAGCCGTTCCTGCTGCGGAAGTTCGGCCAGCCGTACCGTCAGCTGCTCGACACGACGCGTCGCTGGCTCTAGCGACAGTCGGCCACCCTGCGGCGGTTACTCGCCGCGCCGCTTGGCGCGCGCCGTGGGCTGGGCCGCAAGCGGATCTTCCGGCCAGTGATGCCGCGGATACCGGCCACGCAGGTCCTTCCGCACGTCGAAATACGAACGTGCCCAGAAGCCGGCAAGGTCGCGCGTCACTTGCACTGGGCGATGCGCCGGAGAGAGCAGGTGTAGTGTGAGCGGCACCCGGCCGTCGCCGATGCGCGGCGTCTCGGCGAGACCAAAGAGCTCCTGCAGTCGGATGCGGACCGCGGGCGACTCGCTGTCGCCGTAGTCAATGGGCAGGCGCGATCCGGTGGGTGCGACCCAATGCGTGGGCGCGAGCGCGTCGATCCGCTGCCGCTGCTGCCAGGGGAGCCACGACCAAAGCGCGTCGGCGACTTCCACGCGCGCGAGCGCATCGAGCGTGCCAACGGAGACCAACGTTGGGAGCAGCCAGTCGTCGAGCGCCGCGAACAGGGCGTCGTCGCCGACATCGGGGTACGCGCCGTCGCAGCGCCGGCAAAAGGCGAGGCGCTCGCGCAGGCGGGTGGCGCGCTCGTCCCACCGCAGCACCGCCAGTCCCTCGGCGCGAACGAGCGACGCCAACGCCGCCGCGGCCTCCTCGGCGGACGGCGCGTCCAGTGGTCGCTCGCGCAATGGAATCGCGCCGAGTCGCGACACTCGACTGAGGCGCAGCGTCCGCCTGGTGTCATCCCATCGGCTGGTCACCTCTTCCGTGATGTGCGCGGCAAAGTGTGCCGTGACGTCATCAGCGGTGAGGGCGGCCGCCATCCAGATGCGGCTTTCGCGCGGATCGCCGTCGAGTTCCGCGATCGCCAGCCACTCGGCCGCGCCCAGCGGCTGCGCGACGGCGAATGTCGCGCCGCGGCCGTTGCGCAGGAGGTAGCGCCCCGGCTCGCCCGGGCGCTGGCGCGCGATGCGGTCGGGATACGCGAGGGCGACGAGCACCCCGACGGCGTCGGACTGCGCTTCGCTCCACGGCTCCCGAGCGCGTTCAGGGCGGGGCGCACTGGCGACCAGGCCGAGTCCGCGCCGCAACGCGTCGGCCTCCTGCCGCACGCGTTGCACCCGCGCCCGGTCCGCGCCGTGGCGGCTGGCAAAGGTGGTGTCGCGCAACGCGCGGACCCGATCGGCGAGGTCGGCGTCACCGGCCGACGCATCGCGGGCGAAGATGTCGCGTTCGCCAAGGAGCGCCGCCACATCGCAGGCGAGCGCGCCGTGGCCGAGCGCCTCGCCGCGCGCCACGAGGTGCGCGAGCCGTGGATGGGCGCCGAGCGCGGCGACGCGGCGGCCGTGCGGGGTGATGCGGCCATCCGAATCCAGCGCATCGAGGTCGCGCAGGAGCGCCTGTGCCTGACGAAGCGCGCCGTCGGGCGGCGGGTCGAGCCAGCGCAGCGCCCGCGCCTCGTGAATGCCGGCGGCGGCCAGTTCGAGCGCGAGCGGTGCGAGGTCCGCCTCGAGCATCTCCGGCGTGCGCTGGGCGAGCAGCTGCGCGTCGTCGCCCTCGGGCCAGAGCCGATAGCACGTCCCCGGTGCCAGTCGGCCGGCGCGTCCGCGGCGCTGGTCCGCGGCGGCGCGCGAGACGCGTGCGGTCACGAGCCGCGTCATCCCGCTGCGCGCATCGAAGCGTGGGACGCGCGCGAGCCCGCTGTCGATCACGACGCGCACGCCCTCGATGGTCAGGCTCGTCTCGGCGATGGACGTCGCGAGCACCACCTTGCGCCGGCCGGCCGGGCTGGGGCGAATGGCGCGATCCTGCGCCTCGAGCGGCATCGCGCCATAAAGCGGAATCACGTCCACGGTTGGGTCGAGGTCGCCGAGCAGTGCGGCGGCACGCGCGATCTCGCCCTGGCCCGGCAGGAAGACCAGCACGTCCCCCTCGTCATCGCTCAGCGCGGTGCGTACTGCGGCCACGGCGGCGCCCTCCGCGCGCTGGCCGTCGCGCGGCGCGCGATGCCGCGTGGCCACCGGGTACAGCCGTCCCTCGCTGCGGATGACAGGTGCGCCGCCGAGCAGCGCCGCAATGGGCTCGGCATCAATGGTGGCCGACATGATGGCGAGGCGCAGGTCGTCACGGACGAGGGCGCGGGCGTGCAGCGCGAGGGCCAGGCCGAGGTCGGCGTGCAGGCTGCGCTCGTGAAATTCGTCGAACAGCACCGCCGACACACCCTCCAGCGTCGCATCGTCGCGCAGCATCCGCGTGAGGACACCTTCGGTGACCACCTCCACGCGCGTGTGCGCCGACACGCGTGACTCGAGCCGGACGCGATACCCGACCGTGCCGCCGACGTCCTCGCCGAGGAGGTGCGCCATGTGGTGGGCGGCGGCGCGGGCGGCGAGGCGGCGCGGTTCGAGCACGAGTACGCGCCCGGTGCACCAGGCATCGTCCAGCAGGGCCAGCGGCACGCGCGTTGTCTTGCCCGCACCGGGCGGTGCGACGAGCACCGCCTGCGCGGCGTCGCGCAAGGCGCCGCGCAGGGCCGGCAGGACGTCGTCAATCGGGAGTCGGGGCGCGCGCACAGCGAGTTTGGGGGTAGCGCGCCGGGCGGGTTCCCGCCACCGGCGTCACGGCGGTAAGTTAGGGCGAACGCCCGGTGCAGTCCACGACGCTCCCCCCACACCCGCATGTTCTCCACGCTTCGCGACCGCCTCTTCATCTCCATCGCGCTCGGCATTCTCGCGGGCGACATTGTCACCAAGCGCATTGCGCAGGCGCGGCTGCCGCTGCACCAGCCGCAGGAGGTGCTTGGCGACGTGCTGCGCTGGACGCTGACGTACAACACCGGCGCGGCGATGAACATGCACCTCGGCTCTTCGTCGCGCGTGATCTTCTCGGTCGTCGCGATCGTGATGATCTTCATCATCGTGCGGATGTGGCGTCGCCTGCCGCCCACCTCGAGCTGGCTGGCCGCCTCCCTCGGCATGATCGCCGCCGGCGCCGCCGGCAACCTGATTGACCGGCTGCGCAGTGCGCAGGGCGTGGTGGACTTCATTGACGTCGGCATCGGCACCTCCCGCTTCTGGACGTTCAACGTGGCCGACTCCGGCGTGACGGTGGGCGCGGTGATCCTGGCGATTCTCACGTGGCGCGAACCCGTGGCCGACGACGCGGCGGCTCCGAAGGACGAGGACGCGCCGCCGCCGGCGTAAGCGTGTCGAGCGGCCACATGACCACTGCGTTCATCGCTGGCGCCACCGGGTACACCGGACGGCACGTCACCGAGCGCCTTTCCCGCGAAGGGGTGCGCACGATCGCCCACGTGCGCCCCGATTCGCCGGCGCTGGGCGCGTGGACGTCGCGCTTCGCGGCGGCGGGCGCGCAGGTGGATGCGACGCCGTGGACCGACGAAATGGCACGCACCATGGCGCGCCTGCGTCCCGATGTCGTCTTCGCGCTCCTCGGCACGACGCGCGCCCGCGCGGCGCGCGACGAGCGCGCCACCGGCGCGGCGGCCGGCTACGATGCGGTGGACTACGGCTTGAGCGCGCTCCTCCTGCGGGCCGTGCGCACGGCGGAAATCCGGCCGCGCTTCGTGTATCTCTCGTCGATCGGCGCGCGGGAAGACAGCCGCAATGCGTATCTGGCCGTGCGCGGGCGCTTCGAGCGCGAGTTGCAGGAGAGCGGCTTGCCATACCTGATTGTGCGGCCGTCGTTCATCTCGGGGAGCGATCGCGACGAGCGACGAGTGGCCGAGCGCGCGGCGAGCCTCGTGGCCGATGCGCTGCTCGGCGTCGCTGCGCTGGCGGGCGCGCACATGCTGCACGATCGCTGGGCCACGCTCTCGGGCGACGCGCTCGCGGCCGGCATCGTGCGGCTCGCACTCGAAGCGCGCGACGGGCGCGTCATCGCCGACGCCGCCGACGTGCGTCGCGCGCTGCGTCGCGCCGCGCCGTGACCAAGCGCTACGACCAGGCGTATTTCGACCGCTGGTACCGCGACCCGCGGCACCGCGTGACGACGCCCGCGGGGGTGCGCCGCAAGGTGCGCCTGGTGCTCGGCGTGGCCGAGGCGCTGCTCGCGCGCCCGGTGCGCAGCGTCCTCGATGTCGGCTGCGGGGAGGGCGCGTGGCGCGCCCACTTTCTCACCGAGCGTCCGCAGGCCGTGTACGTCGGGGTCGACTCCAGCGAGTATGTGGTGCGCCGCTTTGGGCGCTCGCGCGGCATCCGTGCCGGCTCCTTCGGTACGCTGGGCACGCTCGGACTCTCGGACCGGTTCGACGTCATCGTCTGCTGCGATGTGCTGCAGTACGTGCCGGCCGAGGAACTGAACCCCGGCCTGCAGGGTGTGGCCACGCTGCTCGGCGGCGTCGCGTATCTCGAGGCGTTCACCACCCTCGATGAGCTCGAGGGCGACAAGCGGCACTGGCACCACCGCACGCCGGCGATGTACCGTCACGCCTTCCGCGACGCCGGCCTGACCAGCGTCGGCATGCAGTGCTATGTCGGCGCGGCGCTGCGCGACACGACGCTTGCGCTGGAGCGCGCGGAGTAGGCCCCGCGCGAGCGCCGCGCTACCTTTCCCTGCGTTCGCCTGCTCGACCGCGCACTCCAGCCGTCCCGCCATGAACATCGCCGACATGCGCCAGCAGTATTCCACCGTGGGGATCACTCGCGAGGAGCTGCACGACGATCCGGTGGAGCAGTTCCGCGCCTGGTTCGACCAGGCCTGCCAGTCCGGCCTGCACGAGCCCAACGCCATGTCGCTCGCCACCGCGTGGCGCGACGGCCGGCCGCTGGTGCGCACGGTCCTGCTCAAGCAGTTCGATGCGCGCGGGTTTGTGTTCTTCACGAACTTCGAGAGCCGCAAGGCGCAGCAACTCGCCGAAAACCCGCGGGCCGCGCTGCTCTTTCCGTGGGTGGCGCTCGAGCGGCAGGTGATGATCGCGGGGGCGGTGGAGCGCGTCTCCATCGCGGACGCGACGGCCTACTTCATCACCCGGCCCGTCGGCAGTCAGCTCGCCGCGTGGGCCTCGCCGCAGAGCTCCGTGCTCACGTCGCGGCAGATGCTCGAGATGAAATGGGAGGAGATGAAGCGCAAGTTCGCCGACGGCAAGATTCCACTGCCGTCATTCTGGGGCGGCTATCGGGTCATTCCCGAGTCCTTCGAGTTCTGGCAGGGGCGGGCCAACCGCCTGCACGACCGCTTCCAGTACACACGGGACGGCGACGCGCGCTGGCGCATCGAGCGGCTGGCTCCCTAGCTCGACGGACGTGCGACGGCGACTCCACGGGGAGTCGCCGTCGCCGGAGCGGTTACGGCTTCACGATCTTCGCTTCCTCGAGGATCACGGCGTACTTGTACCCGGCGCCAAAGTCCTTGCTCGTCTTCACCGTGCCGCGCACCGTGATGGTCTGGCCCTTGGCCGTCTCATCCATCGTCGTGACGGTGATGTCGTTGGTGGCCTTCGCGGCGTCGCCGCTCCCGTCCTGCAGGTGAATCCAGTTCTTCCCCATCACCTGCGGGTTGTACTTCACGACCGTGCCGCGGATGCTGATGGCCTTGCCGACCAGCGCGTCCTTCTGGGCGAAGGTTTCGGCGATCGTGTACGCACCCGGCCCGGCCGCCTTCTCCACCTTGCCCACCTTGACCGGTTCGCTGGTGGACGACGGCATTCCCGCGTGCGGGTTGGCGCCGGCTTCCATCGCGCCGTCGGCTGGCGCCGCTCCGGCGCCATTGACCGCCGCATCCGCGCCATCGGGCGTCAGCGTGCCGAAGTACACTTCGTCGAAGGTGCGCTTCAGCGCCTTCGACTCGAACTTCGTCATCAGCATCGGGTTGTACACACGGACGTTCGCACCCTTCGCGATTGACGTCTGCGGCACTGCCGCCCAGACATCGCCCTGCGGCGTCTTGACCTGCAGGTAGGTGTATGGCGGCGCGTCGAGTCTCTCGAGCACCTCGCCGGCGAGCGCGCCGGCCGGCGGCGCGGCCTCGGCGGCACCCGGCGTCGCGGGCGCCTGACTCAGCGGAACCTTGTCAGTCTCCGCGTTCTTGGAATATGAACCGCAGCCGGCGACGACCGTTGCCAGCAGCAGGGAAAGAGCGGAACGCATGAACGATACTCCTGAGTTGGTCTTGTTGGCTGCTACGGGTCCTGCTCCCGGAATGTAACCGGGCACTGCGCGGCGGTGGGCGCGCCGGGTGCGGCCGCGCCCACCGCGTCGCACCTACGGCGCGACGCGATGCCGCGACGACGCGCGCGCGATGTCGGCCAGCAGGCCGCCGCGCCCCCGCGCCGTCTTCGACTCCGCCTTCTCCGACGACGACGCCGGCGGCGTGTTATGGCAGTCGGCGCACGGCCCGTCCTGCCAGTCGTTGCCGATGTCCACCGGGTGGATGTACTTGAGCCCCTCGAGCGACGTTTGCATTGGCTTGCCGGCCACCTGCTGGCCGATGATCGAGTGGCACGTGTTGCAGTCCTTCGTGAGCACCTTGCCGTCCTGGTCGACGTGCTTGCCGTCGTGGCAGCGGAAGCAGCCCAGGAAGTACATGTGCCCAATGTTGTCCGGGAAGTTCTTCCAGTCGGCCTTCATCGACGGGAAGTAGTTGATCGTGAACAGGTTCTGCGTCTCGGTGATCATCCGCTCGATGGAGGCCTTCTTGGTCTGCATCAGGGCGGGGAAGTTGGTCTGGTAGTACTCCAGGATCGCGGTGCGAATGCTGTCCTTCGCGATCGCCGTCGAGGAATACGGTTCCTCGAGCACGTGCACCGCCAGGTCCTTCGCGCTCGGCAGCGCGGGATCAATCCACCCCAGCGTCATCAGGTGATTGACCATGCGCGACGGGTTGCGATACTGGTGCGCCGGCCGGTTGTGGCAGTCCACGCAGTCCATCCGCCGCTGTTCGCCAGCCGCCGAATCCTGCGGGGTGAACGCCAATTCGGTGCTCTTGAAAATGCGCACGCTGCCGTCCGGCCCCTCCGCGCGCACCCACGGGATCGTCTGCCGCCGATTGTCAGTGGCGATGTATGTCACCTTGTTGCGGATGTTCATGTGCCAGTGGATGCCCGAGGTCGGGCCCGCTTCCTTGTTGCCGCCGCCGACCTTGATGAGCAGGTCGATCGTGGACTTCACGTTTTCCTTGCCCACCGACTGAAAGTATGTCTGCCGCATCAGCTTCTGGCTGAAGAACTGGCTGGGCCAGTGGCACTGCTCGCACGTTTCCTGCGCCGGGCGCAGGTTGTGAATCGGGGTCTCGATGGGACGCGGGAATTTGTTGAACGCCACCGAGTAGAGCTGGTAGCTCCCCGACAGCTTCGACTTCACGAACCACCCGGCGCCCGACCCGATGTGGCACTTCACGCAGCCGACGCGCGCGTGCGGTCCGTTCTGGTACGCCGTGTATTCCGGTTCCATTGGCGTATGGCAGCTTGTGCCGCAGAACTTGTCCGTCTCCATCGCGTGGTACGCCTGAAAGCTCCCGACGCCCGTCGCGAGCACCAGGAACCCGCCGAGCACCGCCACCGCCGCGATGCCGCCCTGATGCCGCGGGTTCGCAAGGTCGATCTTCGGGAAGTGGCGTTCCTTGTGCTTGCCCAGCCGGATCAGCCGGTTCTCACGCAGGATGCCGAAAATCGCGATCGCCACGCCGAACAGCAGCACGCCCGGCACGATGATGTAGGCGAGGACGCCGACGTACGGACTCGGATCCTTGGCCAGCCATTCGTTGATCGCGAGGAATCCGATGATGATGAAGCAGAGCGTCGTGATGGCGACGCCGAGCAGCGTGATCGGATTCGAGAAGGACTGGGGCAGTTTGGATCGCATGAGCGGCCGACTCCAGAAGGGTCGCGAAAACACCGACGGCTGGATCGGCAATATTGCCTACGCGGCGTCCGTTGCACAGGCAGACACCTCCCCTTTTCGGGGATGGGAGTTTCCCTTGCACGGCCGTCCGGGATTCCCGTACGTAGAGACCGCATTCTCTGGATTTCACACGGAGGTCCCACGCCCGAGATTTCGTGTCAGCCGAGGGGGGAGCATCCAGAGGCTCGCCGGACTCGGTTCATCGTTCAACGGCAGGACAGACAAGGGGAGCACTACATGAAGCGCACGTTTGGTCTACTGGCGATCCTCGCCGCGGCCGTCGTTGTGCCCAACCTCGCCAGCGCGCAGAGCACGTTCGTCGGCGTGAAGGGCTGCACGATGTGCCACAAGTCGGCCGCCCAGGGGCAACAGCTTGCCATCTGGGAGAAGTCGAAGCACGCCGGCGCGTACACCACGCTGACGACGGAGAAGGCAAACGAGATTGCGAAGGCGAAGGGGCTGGCCAAGCCGGCAGCGGAGTCGCCGGAGTGCCTCGAGTGCCACACGATCAAGGGCGGCCCGGATGCGGCCGACATCAAGCAGGGCGTGCAGTGCGAGAGCTGCCACGGTGCGGGCTCGGCCTACAAGTCCATGGCGGTGATGAAGGTGAAGGACAATGCCGTGAAGGCGGGCTTGGCGGCGTTCGCCGACGAGGCGGCCATCGAGGCGATGTGCAAGAACTGCCACAACGAGAAGAGCCCGACCAACAAGCCGTTCAACTTCGCCGAGCGCTGGAAGGAGATCGCGCACAAGAAGCCGGCTGCATAACCTCCCCCCACTCCGCCCAGCTGAGAGAAGAGCATCAACATGATCCGACGCCTGCTTGTCCTGTTCCTCGTGCTCGGAACCTTCACTCAGCTGGGCGCCAAGGCAGCCCTCGCGCAAACGCGCGAGGACTGCCTTGCTTGTCACAGTGACTCGACCCTGACCAAGGACGGACCGGGGAAGAAGACCATCTCGCTGTTCGTGCGCGAGCAGGTGCTCAACGGTTCCACGCACGCCAAGCTCGCCTGCGTGAGCTGCCACGAGGGATTCAACCCCGAGGAGCTGCCGCACAAGGCCGAGATCGGGCACGTCAACTGCGCGCGCTGCCACGGCAAGGCGGTGCTCAAGCACCCCTTCCATCCCGAGATCAACCGCGCCGTCTCGCATGGCCAGCTGCCGAAGACGCTCTGCCAGAGTTGCCACGGCACGCACAATGTGCAGTCGCCCAAGCAACCGGGCGCACCGTTTTCGAAGGCGCGGCTGACGCAGGACTGTGGTCAGTGTCACCAGAAGGCGGCCGAGCATTTCCCGGCATCGGCGCACGGCCAGGCGCTGGCCAAGGGAGTGAAGGGCGCGCCGAACTGCCTCACCTGCCACCAGACCACGACCGGTTTCGTGATGGGGCGCGGCGTCGATTCGCTGACCGTCAAGCTCAACCAGAACAAGCTCTGCTTCGGCTGCCACCTCGACAATCCGGACGTGCGGGCGCGCACGTCGCCCACCGCCGGCTTCATCCAGGGCTACGAATCGAGCGTGCACGGCCAGGCGCTCGAGAAGAAGGGGCTCGCTGGCGCCGCCAATTGCGTGAGCTGTCACGGCAGCCACGACATGAAGCGCGGCTCCGACGCCACGTCCTTCGTCAACCGCCTCAACATCCCGAAGACCTGCGGGACCTGCCACACGAAGGTCGCCGTCCTGTACAAGACGAGCGTGCACGGCGTCGAGGTGGCGAAGGGGAATGACGATGCGCCGGTCTGCACGTCGTGCCACGGCGAGCACACGATCCTCGGCAAGAAGGATCCCAACTCCCGCACGGCTCCCACGAACGTGTCGGCGCAGGTCTGCCAGCCGTGCCATGCGTCGGTGCAGCTCTCGGCCAAGTACGGCCTGCGCAGCGACCGGTTCAAGACGTTCACCGACAGCTATCACGGCCTCGCGAGCCGCGGCGGATCGCTCTCGGTGGCCAACTGCGCGAGCTGTCACGGCGGCCACGACATCAAGGCGTCATCCGATCCGACCTCGACGGTCAACAAGGCCAACCTCAAGGTGACGTGCGGCAAGTGCCATCCCGGCGCGAGCGAACGGTTCGCGCAGGGGTCCGTGCACATCACGCTGACGCAGGAGCAGGAGCCCATCCTGTACTGGGTGGCGCTGGGCTACGTCATCCTCATCGTCCTGATCATTGGCGGGATGTTGGGGCACAACGTGCTCGACTTCGTGAAGAAGTCGAAGCACAACCTCAAGGTGCGCCGCGGGCTCATTGACGCCGAGCACGGCGGCCACACGCTCTACCTGCGCATGTCGCTCAACGAGCGGCTGCAGCACGCCGCGCTGGTCGTCAGCTTCGTGACGCTCGTGATCACGGGCTTCGCGCTCAAGTTCCCCGAGGCGTGGTGGGTGGCGCCGCTGCACCGGAACCTCCCGGGCGTCTTCGACCTGCGCTCGCTGGTGCATCGCATTGCCGGCGTCATCATGCTGGTGGCGAGCGTCTACCACCTGTACTACATCGCCGTCGTGCCGCGCGGGCGGCAGCTGGTGAAGGATCTGTTCCCCGGGCCGCAGGACCTGGTGGACGCGATCAACGTCGTGAAGTACAACCTGGGGTGGTCGAGCGAGAAGCCGAAGTTCGGGCGGTTCAGCTACATCGAGAAGAGCGAGTACTGGGCGCTGGTGTGGGGGAACATCGTGATGGGGGCCACGGGCGTCATCCTGTGGTTCGACAACACGTTCATGAACCTGCTGACCAAGCTCGGCTGGGACATTGCCCGCACCGTGCACTACTACGAAGCCTGGCTGGCGACGCTCGCCATTCTTGTCTGGCACATCTACTTCGTGGTGTTCAACCCCGACATCTATCCCGTCAACCTCGCCTTCTGGAAGGGCACGCTCACCGAGCGCGAAATGCTCGACGAGCACCCGCTCGAGCTGGAGCGGCTGCGCGCGCAGGCGGGGGACGACGCGGATGATGACGCACCGGGCGCGACGCCCGCCTAGCCGAGAGACGACGCCGCATGAAGGTCGCGACATGACCGGGCGGAGCGGCGCGCTGCGCGCCGGCCTCCTCGCGTTCGCCCTGCTGTTCCTGTCGGGAGGCGGCGCGCCGGCGCTCGCGCAGGGTAACGCCGACTGCCTCGAGTGCCACAGCGACAAGAGCCTCACCAAGAAGCGCGACGGTCGCACGGTCTCGCTCTTCATCGACGCGGCACGCTTCAATGCGTCGGTGCACGCCAAGGCGAACTGCACCGACTGCCACGCCGACCTGAAGGGAAAGGACCTTCCGCACGACGAGACGCTGAAGCCGGCGCAGTGCCGCAGCTGCCACGAGGCGGAGCAGGTGCAGCACGACCAGTCGCTGCACGGGCGCGCCATCGCGCGCGGCGACCCGCTGGCGCCGCGCTGCAGCAGTTGCCACGGCACGCACGACATCGTGCGGCGCGCCGACCCGCGGTCGCCCGTGCAGCCGTCGCGCATCCCGTACCTCTGCGGCCGGTGCCACTCGGAGGGCGGACGCGTCCAGAAGGAACGCGTCATCCACCAGTCGAACATCATCAACAACTACACGGAGTCCATCCACGGCGAGGCCCTGATGACCAAGGGGCTCACCGTCGCGGCCACGTGCGTCTCGTGCCACACGGCGCACTCGATCCGCAAGCACACGGACCCCAAGTCGTCCATCGCGCGCGCCAACATCGCCGCCACCTGCTCCACCTGCCATGCCGCCATCGAGACGGTGCACCGCAAGGTCATCGAAGGCCGGCTGTGGGAGCGCGAAACGCACGTCCTGCCGGCCTGCGTGGACTGCCACGAGCCGCACAAGGCGCGCCGCGTCTTCTATGACCAGGGCATGGCCGACCGCGACTGCCTGCGCTGTCACGAGCGCGAGGACATCCGGTCGTCCAAGGACGGGCACTCGCTGCGCGTGCGGCTGGACTCGCTGGGCACCTCGGTGCACGTCAAGATCCGCTGCAGCCAGTGCCACACCGACGTTGCGCCGTCGCATGTGCGCCCGTGCGAGACGATCAAGTCCAAGGTCAACTGCGCATCGTGCCACGCCGAGGTCGGCGATCAGTACCGGCTGAGCACGCACGGCCAGCTCGAGGCGAAGAACGACCCGAACGGCCCGAGCTGCAAGCAGTGCCACGGTACGCACGGCGTGCTCGGCAAGGCCAACCCGCAGTCGCCGATCTTCCCGACGCAGATTCCCACCCTCTGCGGGCGCTGCCATCGCACCGGCGAGAAGGCGGCGCGGCTCTACACGGGCACCGAAACCAAGATCGTCGAGAACTACACCGAGAGCATCCACGGCAAGGGGCTGCTGGAGAGCGGCCTCGTCGTCACCGCCACCTGCACGTCCTGCCACACGGCGCACAGCGTGCTGCCGCACGACAGCACGACGTCAAGCGTCAACCGCCACAACCTGCCGCAGACCTGCGGGCGATGCCACGAGGGAATCGCCAAGCAATTCGCCCGCAGCGTGCACTCGGAACTGGTCACGCAGACCGACAAGAAGCTCCCGGTGTGCGAAGACTGCCACTCGGCGCACCGCATCGGCCGCACCGACGCCGAGGGGTTCAAGCTCAAGATCATGGGCCAGTGCGGCTCGTGCCACGAGGCGATCGCCGAGTCGTACTTCGACACGTACCACGGCAAGGTGTCGCGACTCGGCTACACCAAGACCGCGCAGTGCTACGACTGCCACGGCTCGCACGACATCCTGCGCGTCGCCGACGTCCGCTCGAAGCTGAGCCGACAGAACGTCGTGCAGACCTGCCAGAAATGCCATCCCGGCGCCAACCGGCGCTTCGCCGGCTACCTGACGCACGTCACGCACCACGACCTGTCCAAGTATCCGGTGCTGTTCTGGGTCTTCTGGGGGATGACCGCGCTCCTCGTGGTCACGTTCACCGTGGGCGGCGCGCACACGCTGATGTGGCTGCCGCGTGCCCTGCAGATGCGCCAGGAGTTCGGGCGGCATCCGCCGGCCAGGGAAGGGGAGCTCGAGTACGAGCGGTTTACCCGCCTCAATCGCGTGCTGCACATCGCGATGATCGTGAGCTTCATCAGCCTCGCACTCACCGGGATGACGCTCAAGTTCTCGTACACACGCTGGGCGTCGGTGGTCTCGCACGTCCTCGGCGGCTTCGAGTCGGCCGGCTTCATCCACCGCTTCGCCGCGGTCATCATGGTGGCCGTCTTCATCACGCACGTGGTGGACGTGATCAAGCGCAAGCGGCGCGACAAGACGACGTGGAAGGACCTCGTGTTCGGCCCGGGCTCGATGATGTTCAACAAGCGCGACCTCAACGAGCTCATCGGGTCGGTGAAGTGGTTCCTCGGCAAGGGGAAGCGCCCCACCTACGGCCGGTGGACCTACTGGGAGAAGTTCGACTACTTCGCCGTGTTCTGGGGCATCTTCGTGATCGGGTCCACCGGACTCACGCTCTGGTTCCCGACCTTCTTCTCGCGCTTTCTGCCGGGCTGGTTCATCAACGTCGCCACCATCGTGCACAGCGACGAAGCGCTGCTGGCCACGGGCTTCATCTTCACCATCCACTTCTTCAACACGCACCTGCGTCCCGAGAAGTTCCCGATGGATCTCGTGGTCTTCACCGGCCGGATGACGGTGGACGAGCTGAAGCACGACAAGCCCGACGAGTACGAGGCGTTGGTGGAGAAGGGGACGCTCGAGGAGCATCTCGTCGTGCCGTACCAGCCCATTGTCATCCGCGCCATCCGGTTCTTTGCGTGGACGGCCCTGGCGCTGGGGACGATGATCGTGCTGTGGATTCTCTACGCGATGATCTTCTCCTACGCGTAGCGGCTGAAAAGCTCGTCGCCCGACGGCACCACCCCGCGCGCCAGACGACGAGGGGGCCCGTCGCTACACGCTAGGCGACCGGCGGCACCCGGTCGTCGGGCGGCACAAAGTGCATCAGGAACTGCCGTTCCTGCACCGTCAGGCTGCCGATTCCCTGCGCGCTGATCTTGTCGAGGATGCGGTTCACCTCGTCGCGGTTGAGCTCGTGCACCTTGGACACGTCCACCCGCTGGAACGCGCCGATCGATCCGACCACCCGCCCGCCGCCCTCGGCCTGCTTCTTGAAGCGCGTGGCGCTCGATCCCCAGCGAATGAGCTTGAGGTAGACGAACGCGCCGGCGTAGCCGCCGAGGTGCGCAAAGTCCGCCGCGCCGCCGCGCGACCCGCCCATGCCGCTCCAGATGGCGAGCACTGTCGTGATGACCACCAGCCAGCGCGCCTCGAGCGGGAGGATCCCCCAGATGTAGATCTGCTCGCGCGGCCAGAAGTGCGCGAAGGCGAGCATGATGCCGAAGATGCCGGCCGATGCGCCGATGACGCCGGCGTACGGGGCGAAGGCGAACGACAGCAGCGCGCCACTGATCCCCGACACGAAGTAGAGCGTGATGAACCGGCGCGAGCCGAGCATCGCCTCGATGCGCGGGCCGAAGAAATAGAGCCCGAGCATGTTGAAGAGGATGTGCGAGAACCCGCCGTGCAGGAACATGTACGTGACAATCGTCCACGGCCGCGAGAGGATGAGCATGGGCACGAAGACGAACGGCTCCGCCAGCCCCGGCGCCATGAGCTGCACGAAGAAGACCAGGACATTGGCGATGAGCAGGCGCTGGACCCACGGCGTCACGACGATGCTCCTCCTCCGACCGTCCGGCGCGCTCGCCGGCGTCGGAGGAAACGTCTAAGGTTAGGGTGGCCGCACGCTGGGCCGACCGCGATCACACGAACTCTACCTGAACGAGACAACGATATGAAGTTCCTGCACGTCCTTGCCGTGCTGGGGATTGCCACGCCGATCGCCGGGCTGGCGGGGCAGTCTGCCCCGCGGCCGCACCCGGCGGCCGCGTCCAGCGCCGCGCCGTCCCGGCCCACCGCGCCCCCCGGCTGGGTGCTCGTCTGGCAGGACGAGTTCAACGGGCGCGCCCTCGACACCACCAAATGGAACGTCCTGTTGCGCGAGCAGAGCAAGCACGACGAACTGCAGTACTACCTCCCCGACGAGGTCTATCTCGAACGCGGCGCCCTGCGCATCCGCAGCCAGGCGCGCACATACGGCAGCATGAAGTACACCAGCGGCCGCCTCGACACGCGGGGCAAGTTCACGCCGGTCTACGGGCGCTTCGAAATCCGCGCCAGGCTCCCCGTCGGCAAGGGGCTGTGGCCGGCTCACTGGTTGTACCCGCAGAATCGCAACTGGGCCATGGAAGCGTTGATGCAGCGCGAAGTCGCGGAGGGGCGCGAGCGCTTCATTCCCGAGGAACGCCCGTGGTACAGCGAGATTGACATCATGGAGTACCTCGGGCACGAGCCGAACGTGCTGTACGGCACCCTGCACTACACGACGTTCAAGGGCGAAAAGAAGTCCACGTCGGGGACGTGGCGTGGTCCGGTGGACTACTCGGCGGACTATCATCTCTATGCGCTCGAGTGGGAGCCCGACTCAATTCGCTGGTACATCGACGGCAACCTGATCCACGCCACGACGACCGGCATTCCGCACACACCCCACTACCTGATTCTCAACACGGCGGTCGGGGGCGGCTGGCCGGGGAACCCGGATTCGACGACGGCGTTTCCGCAGTATCACGATGTGGATTACGTGCGGGTGTACAGGAGGGGTGGGCGCTAGGAGGCCGGGGTACGGGCACGGTGTGGGGCAGGCGACACGGTGGAGTGCCGGGGCACGGGCACGGTGTGGGACCGGGGGCAGGGGGGCGGCAGGCCCACGCGGGGGCGCTTGACCCTCCGGATCCTTCATCCTATTATCCGGATATACGGATGAATACTCTTGCCACCCCGGCGGTCTTCGATCGGCTCGCCGCCCTCTCCGACGCCACCCGCGCCCGGCTGCTCGCCTGCCTCGAACGGCACGAACTGACCGTCGGCGAGCTGCAGGATGTGCTGCAGCTGCCGCAGGCCAATGTGAGCCGCCACCTCAAGACGCTCGCCGAGGCGGGGTGGGTGGCGTCGCGCGAGGCGGGGCCGAGCAACCGCTATCGGATGGCCGCGCGGGAACTCGACGCCGGCGCCCGCCGGCTGTGGCATTCGGTGCGCGACGAACTCTCGCGCCATCCGGCGTCCCAGCGTGATCTTGCCCGCGTGCATGAAGTCATCGCCCGCCGCCACTCGAAGTCGCAGGAGTTCTTCGCCACCGCGGCTGGGCAGTGGGACCGACTGCGCTCGGAACTCTACGGCGCGCGCCCCGAGCTGTTCGCGCTGATCGGCCTGCTCGACGCCCGCTGGACCGTGGCCGACCTGGGATGCGGCACCGGGCAGCTCGCCGAGGCGATGGCGCCGTTCGTCCGCCGCGTCATCGCTGTGGACGAGTCGCCGGCAATGCTGCGCGCCGCGAGCGCGCGACTGCAGGGCGTGGCCAACGCCGACGTCAAGGAGGGCGCGCTGGAGCAGCTGCCGCTGCGCGCGCACTCCGCCGACGTTGCGGTTCTCTCACTCGTCCTGCCGTACGTTGCCGATCCCGTCGCCGTGCTCACGGAGGCCCGTCGCATTCTCCGCCGCGACGGCAAGCTGCTGGTCGTGGACATGCTGCCGCATGAGCACGATGACTACCGGCAGACGATGGGCCACCTCTGGCTGGGCTTCGAACCGTCGCGTGTCCAGGAATGGGCGCGCGCGGCGGGCTTCACCGCCGTGCGCGCCCACCCGCTGCCGGCATCGCCCGGCGCCAAGGGTCCGTCGCTCTTCGCTGCGGTACTCACCACGCTCGCGCGTCGCGCGGGCAAGAAGGTGCCCTAGCAGCCTCATCGCGCACCGCATACGGTGGTGCCGATCCACCGTCCACCGTCTACCATCTACCGTCTGCCCCTATGTCCACCACCGTTCATCCGTTCGAAGCTTCCCTCGATGCCGGCCGCGCACCGTTCAAGGTCAAGGACCTCTCGCTCGCCGCGTGGGGACGCCAGGAGATCCGCCTCGCCGAGTACGAGATGCCGGGGCTGATGGCGCTCCGCGCGGAGTACGGCGCGAGCAAGCCGCTGACCGGTGCCAAGATCATGGGCTCGCTCCACATGACGGTGCAGACGGCCGTGCTCATCGAGACGCTCTCCGCACTCGGCGCCGACGTACGCTGGGTGTCGTGCAACATCTTCTCCACGCAGGACCACGCGGCGGCGGCCGTCGCGGTCGGGCCGAACGGCACCGAAGCGCAGCCGGCCGGCGTGCCGGTCTTCGCCTGGAAGGGCGAGACGCTCGACGAGTACTGGTGGTGCACCGAGCAGGCGCTCAGGTGGCCCGACGGCTCGGGGCCGAACCTCCTGCTCGACGACGGTGGTGACGCGACCCTGCTGGTGCACAAGGGCGTGGAGTTCGAGGCGGCCGGCAAGGTGCCGGCGTTCAACCCGGTGTCGGACAGTGAGGAGTACGGCGTGATCCTCGCCCTGCTCGCCGCCGAGTTCAAGAAGAACCCACAGCGCTGGACGTCGGTGGCGCAGGAGCTGAAGGGCGTCTCGGAAGAGACGACCACCGGCGTGCATCGCCTGTACGAGATGATGAAGGCCGGCACGCTCCTCTTCCCGGCGATCAATGTCAACGACTCGGTGACGAAGTCGAAGTTCGACAACCTCTACGGCTGCCGGCACTCGCTGACCGACGGCATCCTGCGGGCGAGCGACGTGATGCTGGCTGGCAAGGTGGCGGTGGTCCTGGGCTACGGCGACGTGGGCAAGGGATGCGCGCAGTCGCTGCGCGGTCAGGGCGCGCGCGTCGTCATCACCGAGATCGACCCCATCTGCGCGCTGCAGGCGGCGATGGAAGGGTACCAGGTGGTGGAGCTCGCGGATGTCGTGAAGAGCGCCGACATCTTCGTGACCGCCACGGGGAACTTTGGCATCATCACCGTGGACCACATGGCGCAGATGAAGGACAAGGCGATCGTCGGCAACATCGGCCATTTCGACAACGAGATCGACATGGCCGGCCTCAAGACCTTCCCCGGCATCCAGCGCAACAACATCAAGCCGCAGTATGACGAGTGGATCTTCCCCGACGGCCACTCGGTGCTCATCCTCGCCGAGGGGCGACTGCTCAACCTTGGCTGCGCGACGGGGCACCCGAGCTTCGTGATGAGCTGCTCGTTCAGCAACCAGGTGGTGGCACAGATCGACCTGCATCTCGCGGCGCAGGGGAAGCCGACGGTGAGCGGCACGAAGTACGACCGGAAGCAAGTCTACACGCTGCCGAAGAAGCTCGACGAAAAGGTGGCGCGCCTGCACCTCGACAAGCTCGGGGTGCACCTGACGACGCTGACGGACAAGCAGGCGGCGTACATCGGGGTGCCGGTGGAGGGGCCGTACAAGGCGGAGCATTACAGGTACTAAGAGAGGCAGAGAGAAAGCAGAGAGACAGCAGAGAGAAGACAGAGAGAAAACAGAGAGAAAACAGGACAGCATTCCTCAACGGGAGTGTGCCATGACTGCCACGCGCCGCGAGTTTGTCGTCACCACATCGTCTGCCGCACTCGCGGCGTGCGCGCCGTTCTTCCGACGTCGCGGCGCGGAGGTGGATGTGGTGATTCGTGGCGGCACGGTCTTCGACGGATCGCTGATGGCCTCCGGCATTGAGGGCGACGTGGCGCTCGACGGTGGACGGGTCATCGCGATTGGCCGTCGTCTCGCCGAGTCCGGACGGCTGGAGGTGGATGCCCGCGGGCTCGCCGTCTCTCCGGGCTTCATTGACGTGCATTCGCACGGCGACAACACGCTCTTCGCCGACCCGAATGCGGAGTCGATGATCCGGCAAGGCGTCACGACCGTTGTGGTTGGCCAGGACGGTTCGTCGCGCGGACCGCGCACCGCGGCGGACGAAGACAGCGATCGCGACTCGCTGCGCGCCTTCTTTGACGCGGTGGATCAATTGCCGAGCGCGATCAACGTCGCCTCGATGGTGGGGCTTGGCACGGTACGCGGCGCGGTGATCGGCAACGAGAACCGCGAGGCGACGCCGGCCGAGATGGAGAAGATGGTCGCGCTGGTGGAGCGGGCGCTCGTGGACGGCGCGTGCGGGGTCTCGACCGGACTCGAGTACACGCCGGGCGCATTCGCGCCGCTCAGCGAACTCATCACGCTCAGCGCACCGCTGGCACGCCGGCGCCTGCCGTACAGCACGCACATGCGCAACGAAGACGACACGCTGCTCGAGTCCATCGACGAGTCCATTGCCGTGGCGCGCGGCGCCGGCTGCCCGCTGCAGATTGCCCACCTCAAGACGCAGGGGCCACGCAACTGGAGCAAGCTCGACACGGTCTTCTCGAAGGTGGCTGACGCCCGTGCGGCCGGCATTGACGCCGCCTTCGACCGTTACCCGTACCTCGCGTATCAGACGGGGCTGTCGAATCTGTTCCCGGTCTGGGCGCGCGATGGCAAGCCGGAGGACTTTCTGCGGCGCATTGACGACCCGGCGACCGCGACGCGGATCCGTGCGTACGCCGAGGAGAAGGCCGCGCTGATCGGCGGCTGGCACAACGTGCAGATCTCCAGTGTGAGCGCGGCCGACGACAAGGCGGCCGAGGGGATGCGACTGGACGACGTGGCCAGGGCGCGCGGAATGGCAAACTACGAGACGGCCGTCGCGCTGCTCAAGGCGAACCGGGCGAGCGTCGGGATGGTCGGGTTCGCGATGAGCGAGGAGAACCTCGAGCGAATCCTCACGCACCCGCAGGCGATGGTCTGCTCCGATGGCGGTTCACTGGCCGAAAGCGGGCCGGCCCGCGTGGGGCATCCGCATCCGCGTGGCGCGGGTTCGTTTGCGCGCGTGCTGGCGCGCTACGTGCGCGAACGGAAGGTCCTTTCGCTCGGCGCGGCCATCCACAAGATGAGCGCGCTGTCGGCGCAGCGGCTGCATCTCCAGGGACGTGGCGTGCTGCGGGCCGGGGCCTTTGGCGACGTGGTGGTCTTCGATCCCGCGACGGTCGCCGACACGGCGACATTTGCGAACCCGTTCCAGTACGCCGTGGGCGTCAAGGCCGTGTTCGTGAACGGCGCGATGGCCTTCCTCGACGGGCAGCGCGGGGCGCGGACAGGGCGGGCAGTGCGAGTGGGGTAGCGGCCGAGGGTAGACGGTGGACGGAAAACGGATTGGGGATGCGCTGGCGGTGCGATGCGGGGCGCGATACCATCATATGAGCAGTCTCACTCGACCCGTGTTCAATCAGAGGGTGCCATGTTCAAGGTGAACGAAGGAACCGCCGATCGCGTCGTGCGCGTCGTGGTCGGCGTCGGGCTGGTCTACCTGGCGCTGACCAAGGGCTGGCTGTGGGCGTGGATCGGTGTCGTGCCGATTCTCACGGGCGCCACGGGCATCTGCCCGCTCTACTCGCTGTTCGGAATCAACACCTGCGGCACGAAGAAGGCGTAGTCGTCGGTTGAGGCGGTGGCGGGACCCGCGCGGTAGCGCGGGTCCCGCTCCTTTTCGGTGAAGGGTGAAAGGTCAAGGGTGCAGGGTGCAGGGAACACGGCGTGGGGCTCGGGTATGAGGTTGGTGCAGCGCGGCCGCGGTCCGTACATTCTCCCCCTGTCTCTGCACCTCGCCCTGATCTCTGCACCCTGCACCCGGTGGTTTGCATGCGTCGCCTATTCCTGCTGCTCTTGGTCGCCGTCCCCGCGCTGGCCCAGTCCCCCGATCCGTACCTGGCGCGCGTCAAGAAGCTGCTCGCCACGACGCCGATCATTGACGGTCACAACGACGTCCCGTGGGAGATTCGCGAGAACAAGGAGATGCCGCGCGACGTGGATCACTACGATCTGCGCACGAACCTGAAGGATCACGACACCGACTTGGCGCGGCTCAAGCAGGGTGGTGTCGGCGGACAGTTCTGGTCCATCTACATTCCGGGCGAGGTGAAGGACTCCGGCTACGCGCGCATCCAGTTGGAGCAGTTCGACATCGCGCGCCGCATGATCGCCAGGTACGACAAGGAGATGGTCTTTGCCAAGACGGCCGCCGATGCGCGCCGCGCCATCGCTGCCGGCAAGTTCCCGTCGTTCCTTGGCCTCGAAGGCGGACACGCCATCGAGAATTCACTCGGCGCGTTGCGCGTCTACTATGACCTTGGGGCGCGGTACATGACGCTCACCCACAACGTCACGCTCGACTGGGCCGACGCGGCGCTCGACAAGCCGACGCACGGCGGCCTCACGCCGTTCGGCAAGGAAGTCGTGCGCGAGATGAACCGGCTGGGGATGATGGTGGACCTCTCGCACGTCTCGCCCGGGGTGATGAGCGACGCGCTCAACGTCACGGAGGCGCCGGTGATGTTCTCGCATTCGTCGGCGCGCGCCCTGTCGGACCATCCGCGCGACGTGCCGGACTCGATCCTCGCCCGCGTCAAGCAGAACGGCGGCATCGTGATGGTGACGTTCGTCCGCGAATTCGTGTCGCAGAAGAACCTCGACTGGCGGACGGCGCGCAACACGCGTCGCCGCGAGCTCGCCAGCAGCTTTGGCGGCGACACGGCGCGCGTGCGGGCGGCGATGGACGACTGGTTCAAGGCCAACCCGGAACCGGTGGTGACGCTCAAGGAGGTCGCCGATCACTTCGACCATATGAAGGCGATTGCGGGGGCCGACCACATCGGCATCGGGGCCGACTTCGACGGCACCGGCGGCGAGCACATCCAGGGACTGGAGGACGTCTCGAAGTACCCGGATCTGCTCGCCGAGTTGGCGCGCCGCGGCTGGACCGACGCCGAACTGCGGATGGTGGCGAGCGGCAACATCCTGCGCGTGCTCGAAGAGAACGAAAAGGTTGCGGCGCGCCTGCAGAAGACGCGCCGTCCGAGCACCAAGACGATCGATGAACTGGACCGCACGCCGCGGATGTAACGCCACGTAACGCAACGATGGAGCGGCGCGCGCCAGGCGCGCCGCTCTGCTATTGTGCCGCGAGCACCGGCCCGAGCACGTCGAGCAGACGCGTCACGGTCTCGACCGTGTGGTCGCCCATATGACCGATGCGGAAGGTCGTCGCGGCCAGCTTGCCGTAGCCGCTTCCCAGCGTGAGGCCGCGCCGCGCGACCTCGTCCACGACGCGGCGGGCATCCACTCCGACCGGCGTGCGCACGACCGTCACCGTGGCGCTGCGCGACCCGGCTGGCGCGAGAATGCCCGCGAGGCGGCCATCCTGCCGCTGGTGCTCCACCCACGCGTGCGTGAGCGACGACATGGCGGCGTGCCGCGCCCACCGACACTCGATTCCGGTCGGTCCGATGGCGGTCACCTGCGCCTCGAGCGCGTAGAACAGCGACACGGCGGGCGTGTTCGGCGTCTGCCGCTTGCTGGCATACTGGGCGAACTCGGCGATGTCGAAGTAACGGCCGCGCCCCGGCGCTTCCCTGGCCGCGGCCAGAAATCGCTCGCTCACGCAGGCGAAGGCGAGCCCGGGCGGCAAGGCGAGCGCCTTCTGCGACCCGGTGAGCACGAAATCCAGCGACCAGGCATCGGTCTCCACCGGCATGCCGCCCATGCCTGAAACGGAGTCGATGAGCGAGAACGCGCCATTCGCGTGCGCCAGCTCGGCGATGGCCTGCACGTCCTGCGCCGCGCCGGTCGACGTCTCGGAGTGCGCCGCGGTGACGGCCGCGAACCGCCGCGCGCGCAGCGCGGTCTCGACCGACTCGAGCGGCACGACGTCGCCGTACGGCACTTCAAGGACCTGCACCGTGCGCCCGCAGGCGCGGGCGATGTCGGCGAAGCGTTCGGAGAACGCGCCATTGACGAGCGAGAGAATCGGTCCGGCGGGGGCGTTGCGGATCGCCGCCTCCATCATGCCCGTGCCGGACGAACTGCTCATGTAGACCGGCCGCGTCGTGCGGAAGACGCGGCGCAGTCCTTCATCACAGTGTGCGTACAGCGCCTCGAACTCCGGACTGCGATGCGAAATCATCGGGCGCGTCATCGCCGCAAGGATTTCGGGGCGCACTTCCGTCGGGCCCGGAAGAAAGAAGGTGCCGAAGTTGGGAGCGGTCATGCGGAGAGGGCGTGGGCGACGAGGGCGGCGAATGAATCGAGCACGAGCGCGGCGCCAGCGACCACCGCGTCGCGGCGCACGAATCCAATGTAAGCGGCAAAGACGTCCGCCGCGCGCGCCATCGCGAGGTCCGTGGCGCCGTCGCCGACGGCGAGCAGCGGTCGCGGGAGCGCCAGTTCGCGCAGCACGGCCTCCTTGCCAGCCTGCGTCGTCAACGGCGACGGTGCCACGCTGGTGTACCGCCCCTCGGCGTCCGCGACGGGCTCCACGGCGTGCACGCAGTCGTCGGTGAGGCCGAACGATCGCGTCATCGGAAGCAGGGCGGGGCGCAGGCCGCCGCTGATCACATGCACCGTCACCCCCGCCGCGCGCAGTGCGGCGATCGCGTCGTGCGCCCCGGGGGCGACGGAGGCGAAGTACGCCTCGGCGAGTGCCGCGAGGTCGGTGGCGTCGGGCGCAATGAGCCGCAGCCGCTCGGCATACACGGCTTCGAGCGCGAGCGCGCCGTCCATCGCCTGCGCCGTCAGCCCCTCGACGGCGCGCTGCACCGCCGGCCCGCGACGCGCCGCAAGCCAGTCGATTCCCTCGATGCCGGCGAGCGTGGAGTCGGCATCGAGCACGATGCAGGCGTAGCGCCTCACGCGCGGCGTCGCGGCCGGTCCGCGCTCACAGGATGTTGCCCGGAGCGAGCCGGCCTTCGGGGTCAAACTCATGCTTCAGCGCCCGCATCAGCGCCATCTGCCGCGGGCCGGCCTGCAGGGGCAGCCACTTGCTCTTGATCTTCCCGATGCCGTGCTCGGCCGACACGGTGCCGCCCATCGCGATGATCGCGTGCAACGACTCTTCGATGGCCCGTTCGATGCGCCGCACTTCGTCGGCGTCGCGTGCCACGAAGTTCTGGTGCGGATGGCCGTTGCCGAGGTGTCCGTATGTGACGGCCGGTGGCAGGTGGTGGGCGTCGGCAATCTGGCGTGCGGTGTTGAGTGCCGACGCCGCGAGCGGGTATGGAACCGCCCAGTCGGTGCTCATCCGGCGCCCGCCCCGCGCGAGAAATGGCGCCGTACGCTCGTGCATCGCCGCCGGCAGGGCATGTCGCAGCCGCCGTGCCTCGCGCAGGGCCTGCTCGCCATCGAAGGCGCGCACGTCACCCGCGTTCGCACCAAACCGCTCGGCCAGTGCCAGCCAGTCGTCGAGCGGCGGATCGCCATCCCCCGCGTCCTCGGCGTAGACCATCGCGCCGGCCTGCGGCGCCCACGCCGCATCGTCCATCGCGGCTCGTGCAATGGCGAACGACTCGCGATCGAAGTACTCGAGGCACCGCGGCTTCACCCGCGGCTCCTGTCGCGCCGCGACGATGAAGCCGAGCGCGCGCGCCTCGTCCGGAAACGGCACGCCAAGTCCCAGCACACGCGCCGGGACAGGAAGGAGCGAGAGTTCCGCCTCGGTGACGACGCCCAGCGTGCCCTCACTCCCGACAAACCAGTCCACCGGATCATGCGCGAGCTGATACCCCAGTGTGTTCTTCTCCACGCCACTACGCTGCGCATGAAACTCGGTGCCGTCGGCAAGCACGGCGGTCAGCGCGCGCACGTGCCGCCGCGTGGAGCCGTACGCCAGCGTGCGGGGCCCCGACGCGTTGCAGGCGATGGCGCCCCCCACCGTGCACTCTTCCTCGCTGGTCGGGTCCGGAGCGAAGAAGAGGCCGTCGCCCGCACAGGCGCGCTGCAGGTCGCCGATGAGCACCCCCGGCTCGACGCGCGCGATGCGCCGTTCGCGGTCGATGTCTATGATCCGTGCCATGGCGCGTGTGGAGAGCAACCATCCGCGTTCCGCCACGGACGCGCCGGTGGTGCTTGTCTGCGCCCCAGCCGGTGTCACGCACACCGCCTCGGCCGCCGACTGGCGCATCAACTCCTGCACCTCGGCCGCCTGTTCGGGGCGTGCGACCGCCTCGGGGACGCGACGCAAGCCGGAGACGTCGCGTGCATACCCTTCCAGCGCGCCTTCGTCGCGCAGCAACGCAAGACTCACGCGTCGCCCCCGAAGCGCACGATGGTGGCACTGCGGACATCGCGGAGTGCCATCAGCGTGTCGCGCACGTGGGCGGGGGGTGCGCCGTCGATGGTGACCACGGCCAACGCATCGCCGCCGGCCGCGAGTCGGGCCTGATGGTACTCGGCAATGTTGACGCCCGCCTCGGCGAGCGCCGTGCCCACCCGTCCGATGACGCCGGGGACGTCGTGGTTGGTGAGCACGAGCAGCGTGCCGCGCGGCGCGACATCCACGTGAAAGTCGCCGATGCGCGTGAGGCGCGGCGTGAAGTCGAGCGCGGCAACGCCGCCGACGCGCATCGCGTGGGCGCCCGCGCTCAACCGGACCTCGATGGCACGCGAATGCGGGGCGAAGCCCCCCTCGCCGTGCGCGAGCACGATGCCGCGCGCGGTGGCGAGGGCGCGGGCGTTGATGAGGTTCAACCGCTCCTGCTCCACGATTCCCTCAAGCAATCCGGCCGCCGCGGCCGCGAGCAAGGCGCCCGCACTGGCCGTGAGGTCGTCGCCCGTCTTGATCGTGAGCTCATCGATTGCCGTCGCGCCGCGGTCCGCGAGGAGAGCGCGCGCCACCGCGGCGGCGCGTCGCGCGAGCACGAGCGCCGGGCCGAGCGTCGCCGCATCCTCGCCGGCAAGGACGCCGTTGAGTGTGCGCGACAGGTCGCCGTTGAGCAGGGCGTCGCGCACCGCTGCGCACGCATCCACCGCCACGTTGCGCTGGGCCTCGGCCGACGAGGCGCCGATGTGCGGCAGGAGGACGACATTGTGGTACGGGCGAAACGGATGCTCGCCGGTCAGCGGCTCTTTCACGTAGACATCGAGCACGGCGCCGGCCAGGTGACCGCGATCGAGCGCGGCGCGCAGCGCGTCGTCGTCCACGATGCCGCCGCGCGCCATGTTCACCACGATCGCCCCCCGCGGGAGCTTGGCCATCGCCGCGGCGCCGATCATTCCGGTCGTCTCGTCGGTGAGCGGCGTATGGACCGTGACGATGCCGGCCACGCCGAGCAATGCGTCGAGCGTGGCCGCCCGCCTGACGCGCAGGGCCGCAAACCGCTCGTCGCTGACGTAGGGGTCGTACGCATGCACGTCCATGCCGAAGGCGTGCGCGCGCTGCGCGACCTCGCCGCCGATACGCCCCAACCCGACAATGCCGAGCGTCTTGCCGCGCAGCTCCGTGCCGAGCAGGTCAGAACGCTCCCAGCGCCCTTCGTGCATCGACTGGTCGGCGCGCGTCAGGTGGCGCAGCAACGAGATCACGCTGCCGAAGAACAGCTCCGCCACCGCCACCGTGTTGCCGGCCGGCGCGTTGATCACGGCGATGCCCAGCTCCGTGGCCGCGTCCATGGCGATGTTGTCCACACCCACGCCAGCGCGCCCGACGACTTTCAGGCGCACGGCGCGCCGCAGCAGCGCCTCGGTCACCTTGGTCGCGCTCCGCCCAACGATGGCGTCGTACTGTCCAATGCGCTCGAGGAGCACCGGAGGAGTCAGGGTCGGCTGCTCATCCACGTCGAACTCCGGCACGGCGCGCAGCAGCGCCACGCCCTCGGCATCAATCTCGTCGGTGACCAGGATCTTCAGGGGCGCGGGCATGGAAGCAGACGGGATGGGGAGGGGGTCGAGACGCGATCCTTCAATTTGCCCCGGCGCCTGCGCTGACGCGACTGCAGGGGTCACTTCGGCGAGAGGCGGGGTAGTGCACCGGGGCTGACCAATGCCTCTCCCGCGGAGGGGCAACGAGGTAAGTTTCAGGGGGCGGCGATTCCGCCCCCTTTCTCTGTCAACCCACCGCCCATTCCATGCCCGCACCGCGCCTCCAGGCCCTGCACGATGCCGGTCAGTCGCTCTGGCTCGATTACATAGACCGCCCCATGCTCCACAACGGCGAGCTCGAGCGCCGCATCCGCGACGACGTGCTGACCGGCATGACGTCGAACCCCGCGATCTTTGAGAAAGCGCTCGCGCAGGGGACGGCCTACGACGCCCAGGTGGCTGAGCTGACCGCCGCGACTTCCGCGTGGCAGCTGTTCGAAGCGCTCGCCTCCACCGACGTGCGCGCCGCGTGCGACCTGTTTCGTCCGGTCTACGACGCCACATCCGGGGCCGACGGGTATGTCTCGCTCGAGGTTTCGCCGAACGTCGCCAACGACGCGGCGGGGACCGTGCGCGAGGCGCGCCACCTCTGGGCGCTGGTGGACCGCCCCAACGTGATGATCAAGGTGCCCGGCACCGAAGCCGGGTGCGAGGCCCTGCGGCAGCTCATCGCCGACGGCATCAACGTGAACGTGACCCTGTTATTTGCCGTCGGGGCGTATGCCCGCGTCATCGAGGGCTATCTGGCTGGGCTCGAGGCGCGCGCGCGCGCCGGCGCCCCACTCGGCGCGGTGGCGAGCGTCGCGTCGTTCTTCGTGAGCCGCGTGGACACCGAGATTGACAAGCGGCTCGATGCGATGGCTGCCGCGGGGTCGTTGAGTGCGGCGGACGCTGCCGCGCTGAAGGGGAAGGCCGCCGTGGCCAACGCCAAGCTGGCCTATCGCCTGTTCACGGAGCAGTTCGCCGGCCCGCGCTGGGCGGCGCTTGCCGCAGGCGGGGCCCGCGTCCAGCGACCGTTGTGGGCGAGCACCTCGACCAAGAATCCGTCGTATCGCGACGTGATCTATGTGGAGGAGCTGGTCGGCCCGCAGACGGTCAACACGCTCCCGCCGGCCACGCTCGAGGCCTTCCGCGACCACGGAGAGACGCGTCGCACGATTGACGCCGACCTCGCGGCCTCGGAACGCGCCCTCGCGGCCGTCGAGGCCAAGGGCCTGTCATTACGCCAAGTAACCGATCAGCTTCTTGGCGAAGGCCTCGCTGCCTTCCAGAAGTCCTTCGATACCCTGCTGGCCGGCCTCGAGGCCAAGGCCGCGGCGCTCGGTCGGCCGGTCGCGGCCGGGCGATAGGAACGCGCATGCCAGGCACTCGCAAGCGAACCAAGGTGGTGTGCACCATCGGGCCGGCGTCGTCGGACCCGGAGATCATCCGCGCGCTGATGCTGGCCGGACTCGACGTGGCCCGCATCAACTTCTCGCACGGCACGCACGAACAGCACGCGGCGCGCATCGCCGACATCCGGCGCATCGCCGCCGAGTTGTCCAGGCCCGTCGCCATCCTTGGTGACCTGCAGGGGCCGCGCATCCGCGTCGGCAAGCTGGAACAGCCGCTGACGCTCACCGAGGGGAGCGAGGTGACGCTCGCCCACGAGAGTGCGGCGCGTGCCACGGACATCCCCGTGACGTACGACGGGCTCGCGCGCGACGTGCGCCCGGGCGCGCGCATTCTGCTCGACGACGGCCTGCTCGCCCTGGACGTGCTGGCGGTGGATGGCGAGTTCGTCCGCTGCGCCGTCGTCTACGGCGGCCTGCTGAAGTCCAACAAGGGAATGAATCTGCCCGGCGTGCAGGTGTCCGCGCCGACGCTCACCGACAAGGACCGCACCGACATCGCCTTCGCCGTCGCCCATCAGCTCGACTATCTGGCGCTCTCCTTCGTGCGGCAACCGTCGGACCTGCACACGCTGCGGGCGCTCGTTCCCAAGGGGACCTTGCTGGTCTCGAAGATCGAAAAGGACTCCGCGCTCGCCGACATCGAGGAGATCCTCAAGGCCTCCGACGCGGTGATGGTGGCGCGCGGTGACCTGGGCGTCGAACTCCCGTTCGAGGAGGTGCCGATTGCGCAGAAGCGCATCATCGCGCTCGCCAATCGCTATGGACGGCCGGTGATCACCGCGACGCAGATGCTCGAGTCCATGATCGTCAACCCGCGCCCGACGCGTGCGGAAGCGAGCGACGTGGCCAACGCGATCTTCGACGGCACCGATGCGGTGATGCTCTCGGCCGAGACGGCGAGCGGCTCGTATCCCAAGCTGGCTGTTGAAGCGATGGTGCGCATCGCCCTCGAAGCCGAGCGGCATCCCGTGCCGCGCGGCATCGGCGCGGACCGGGTGGAGGCCGGGCATGCCAGCGTCGAGGAAACCATCGCCGGGGCGACGGTCACGGCGGTGCGGATGGTCGGCGCGGTCGCCGTGGCCGTCTTCACCAAGTCCGGCTTTGCCGCGCGCATCGTTGCCGCGCGCCGTCCGGGCGTGCCAATCATCGCCTTCACCGATCAGGCGCGCACCTATCGCCAGCTCGCGCTCGTCTGGGGTGTGACGCCCGTGCTGGTGCCCCACGCCGACACGTACGAACAGATGTCGTGGAGCGCGCGCGGCATCTGCGTGGACCTCGGCTTCGCCAAGCCGGGCGATCGCGTGGTGATGACGGCCGGCGTGCCGTTCGACGTCCCCGGCACCACCAACACCCTCAAGGTGGAGACGGTGTGAGACTGACCTTCCTCGGCACGGGGACCAGCTTCGGTGTGCCGGTCGTCGGCTGCCGCTGCGAGGTCTGCCGGTCGGGAGATCCCCGCGACAAGCGCTCGCGCGTGGGCGCGGTCGTCGAGGTGGGGCACACGCGCCTGCTCATTGATACGCCGCCCGAGCTGCGGCTGCAGCTGATCGCCACCGGAATTGATGACGTGGATGCCGTGCTCTACACGCACGATCACGCGGATCATACGCACGGCCTCGACGACATTCGCGCCATCTCGGTGCGCCGCGAGGGCGCGATGCCGATCTACGGGCCGGCGGAGACGCTGCAGGCGCTGCGCGTGAAATTCCCGTACATCTTCGACGACGCCATTCGGCCGGTGCCGGGGACCTACAAGCCCGAGGGCTCCGCCACCGCGCTCGAACCGGGGGTGGCCGTGCGCATCGGCGACGCCGAGGTGACGCCCATCGCAGTGCCGCACGGGCGGTGGCGCGTCTTCGGCTATCGCATTGGGGCGCTGGCCTACATCACTGACGCCAAGACAATCCCCGATGCGGCCTTCGCGCTGATGGAGGGCGCCGACGTGCTCGTGATCAACGCGCTCTTCCGCACGCCGCACCCCACGCATCTGAGTCTGGGCGAGGCGATCTCGGCCGCGCGCCGCGTTGGAGCACGTCAGACCTGGCTGACCCACCTCACGCACGACAATCTGCACGCCGCGCTCGCGGCCGAGCTTCCTCCCGACATTCAGCCGGCCTACGACGGGCTGGTGGTGGAGTGCTGATGGCGTTCACGCTCGATTTCACGGCGATGACCGAGCCCGTGGTCCCCGCTGGCGTGCGCGAGGCCGATTGGCCTGCGCTCGCCAGCCACTTTCGCGCGGCGCATCGTGCCGTCAGCGACATTGCGGCCACGGGGGTGTACGGCTATCGCGAACTCGAGCAGCAGGGTGACGAGCGTGCGCGTGTTGGCGCCTTCGCCCGCGGCGTCCACGGGCGCTACGAGGACGTCGTGGTGCTCGGCATCGGCGGATCGTCGCTCGGCGCCATCGCGCTGCGCACGGCGCTTCTGCCGCCGGCGTGGAATGCGCGGAGCGGCGCGCAGCGCGGGGAACGTCCGCGCCTGCACGTGATGGACAACGTGGATCCGCGCACCATCGCCGGCCTGCTCGAGATGATCGAGCTGTCGCGCACGCTCGTCGTGGTGATTTCGAAGTCGGGCGGGACCATCGAGACGCTGGCGCAGTATCTCGTCGTGCGCGAGCGGCTCGAGCGTGCCGGCCTGCCGGTGGCGCAGCATCTCGTGTTCGTGACCGATCCCGTGAAGGGCGCCCTCCGCGCCATCGCCACGCGCGACGGCATTCCCGCCTTCGCGGTCCCGCCAAATGTCGGCGGACGCTTCAGTGTGCTGTCGCCGGTGGGGACGCTTCCGGCCGCGCTGTGCGGGTTGGACATCGAGGCGCTGTGCGCCGGTGCGCTCGCGATGCGCGACGCGACGATGGGCGACGTGCTCGCGCAGAACGCCGCCGGACTCTTTGCCACGCTGCAGTGGCGGGCGCACGCGCAGGCGGGGCAGGGCATGCACGTGATGATGCCCTACAGCGACGCCTTGCGCGATCTCGCGCCGTGGTTCGTACAGCTGTGGGCCGAGTCGCTCGGCAAGGTGGACGCCGACGGGTTGAATGTCGGCCCCACGCCGATTGCGAGCGTGGGCCCCACCGATCAGCACAGCCAGGTTCAGCTCTTCATGGAGGGACCGGCCGACAAGACGGTGACCTTCCTGCGGCTCGAGCGCGGTGCCGAGGATGTGCCGATTCCGCGGCTCGAGGCGGGCGAGAAGGCGCTCGGTTTTCTCGGCGGACACTCCCTCGGCGAGTTGCTCGACGTGGAATGCCGCGCCACCGCCGGCGCACTCTCGCGCGCCGGCCGTCCCTCGATGACGATGACCATCGGCGCCGCCGACGCCTGGCACGTGGGCGGCCTGATGATGTGGCTGATGCAGGCCACCACCCTGGCCGGGGCGCTGTATGGCGTAAACCCGCTGGACCAGCCAGGGGTAGAACTCGGGAAGCGCTTGGCAAACGCCGAGTTGGGGCATCCGGACTCTGGGGCGCCGATTGCGGGGACCGCCACGTCTACGGTCGCGTCGCGGACGTTGCGCGTGGATTAGGCGCCCGCCAAGGGGCCGCTTTATTGTTGCCTCGAACGGCAATTCCAGCCAAATTAAAAGGCTGGCGCCCCCCAGCAGCCGTCGGCGTGCCCTGCGCGCCTCTCACAAACAGAATTTTCCGATATGTCGCATACGCTCGACACCCTGCATCGCATTCTCGGACCGGCCGCCGCGATCGAGAACCATCGCGTCGTCCTCAAGGACCCCGCCGCCCTCGCGTCCAGCCGCATGGACGAACTCGTGCGCCTCGCCGTCTTCGGCAGCGCTGAAGAGAAGGAGTGGGCCCGTTGGGTCATCCATGAACTTGGCCAGGCGGTGGGTGTGCGCCCGGCGTCGATTCACGACCTCTACATGGCGCGCGGCCGCGGCGAGATTCGCGGCTTCACCGTCCCGGCGATCAACGTGCGTGGCATGTCGTACGACACCGCGCGCGCGATCTTCCGTACCGCGCTCAAGCTTGACGCCGGGGCCTTCCTGCTCGAAATCGCCCGCAGCGAGATCGCGTACACCGACCAGCGTCCCACCGAGTACGTGGCGGTGATGACCGCCGCGGCGCTTCGCGAAGGGTATCGCGCCCCGATTTTCATTCAGGGTGACCACTTTCAGGTGAACGCCAAGAAGTTCGCCGCCGACCCGGTCGCCGAAGTGTCCGCGGTCAAGGCGCTCGCCACCGAGGCCATCGCCGCCGGCTTCTACAACATCGACCTCGACACCTCCACGCTCGTGGATCTGTCGAAGTCGACGCTGGCCGAGCAGCAGCGGTTGAACTACGAGATCGGCGTCGAACTCACCAGGCACGTCCGCGGTCTCGAGCCGCACGGCGTCACCATCTCCCTGGGCGGCGAGATCGGCGAGGTTGGCACCGCCAACTCGACGGTCGAGGAGTTGCGTGCCTTCATGGACGGCTACAATGCGACGCTCAAGAACGAGACGCCGGGGACCGTCGGCCTGTCCAAGATTTCCGTGCAGTCCGGCACGTCGCACGGCGGCGTGGTGCTCGCCGACGGCTCGATTGCGGACGTGAAGCTCGATTTCCAGACGCTCGAGAACCTCGGCAAGGCCGCGCGGGCGGAGTACGGGCTTTCCGGGGCGGTGCAGCACGGCGCCTCCACGCTGCCCGACGACCTCTTCAACAACTTCCCGAAGACCGAGACGGCCGAGATCCACCTGGCCACCGGCTTCCAGACCATGTTGTACGATCTGATGCCGGCGACGTTGCGCGGCGAAATCTACGAGTGGCTGCGCGTGAACGCGAAGGATGAACGCAAGCCGAGCGACACCGATGAGCAGTTCTTCTACAAGTCGCGCAAGAAGGCCCTCGGGCCGTTCAAGGCGCAGCTCTGGGCGCTGGACGACATCACGCGCGCCAATCTGGCCAAGGCGTACGATGCCAAGTTCGAGTTCCTGTTCACCCAGCTGGGCGTTGGCGGCACAATGCCGCACGTCCGGCGGTATATAGCAGCACCCGAGCTGCGGCGGCCCGCGCCGTCGCATGCCGGTCCGGCGGTTGAGGCGGCCCCCGACGACGCCGAGGCCGGAGAGTAGTTCCGTAGTGCCGCGGGCCCGCCGGGGCGGGCCCGCCGACAACCACTGGAGAGACCATGAGAAAGACGTTTCTGTTTGCTGCCGCTGCCGTGCTGGCCCTGTCGGCCTGCGTGTCGAAGGACAAGTACGAGAAGGAGCTCGAGCAGGTCAAGCTTGTCTCGGCGGAGAAGGATTCGCTCCTGAAGGACGTGATGGCGACGACGCAGTTCATCGCCGACGTCAACACCGAGCTCGCCAAGGTGCGCGACGCCAAGGCCGGCAAGCCGGTGATGGGTGCCGCCGGCGAGCTCCCCAACGCGTCGCCGGCGGACCAGCGCGCGCAGATGCTCGACCGCATCAAGACCCTGACGAACCGCGTCAACGAGGCCGAGTCTCGCCTCGCCGCGAGCCGCCAGCGCGTGGCGGCGCTCTCGGGCGACAACACGGCGTTGCAGAAGCAGCTGGCGCAGTACGACTCGACGATCACCGCCTTCAAGTCCATCATCGAGAACCAGAAGGCCGAGATCGCCTCGCTGTCGGCGCAGGTGGGCGCGCTGCAGGGCGAGAACGTCACGCTGAAGTCGGAGAAGGCCCAGCTGACGACCGAAAAGGAGACGCTGACGTCGGAGAAGGCGACGCTCACCTCCGAGCGCAACACCGTCTACTACGTCATCGGCACCAAGGACGAACTGCGCCAGAAGGGGATCATCGTGAAGAAGGGCGGCATCCTGGGCATCGCGGCCACGTACATTCCGGCGACGACGCTCAACCCGGCCGACTTCACGTCGATCGACAAGACGAAGGTGAACACGATCACCCTGCCGAAGGCCGACAAGAGCTACCGCGTCATTTCGCGGCAGGACCTCACGGCCACGGCGCAGCCGACGAAGGGCGGGTACAAGGGCCAGATCTCGATCACGAACGCCGAGCAGTTCTGGGCGGCGTCGAAGTTCCTCATCATCGTCCAGAATTGATGTCTGGAGCGCATCGCGGATGAGCGCGCCGCCGCCATGGGGGGCGGCGCGCCTCCGTGACGCCTGCGTCGACTACGCCCGCCGCGTCTGGAAGAAGGGGGGCGAAGACGACCTGTTCTTTCTCGCCGGCGGGGTGGCGTACAACATCCTCCTCGCCGGCGTGCCGTTTTTTCTCCTGCTCATTGCCGGCATCGGCTACGCGCTGAACAAGCCGGAGGCCGATTCGACGCGCGACGTGGTGCAGTTCCTGGGGCGCCTGCTCCCGGTGGGCAATGGCGACGGCACGTCGTACCTCGATCCGATCCTGCGCGACGTCGTCCGCACCCGCGGCCGCGTGGGCCTGCTCTCGGCCGCCGCCTTCGTCTGGTTCTCGACGCGGCTGTTCGGCACCCTGCGCAGCGTGCTGCAGCGGGTGTTCAACCTTGGCCACGGACGCGGCATCGTGGTGGGCAAGCTGTACGACGTGGGCTTCACGCTCGTGTCGTCGGCGATGCTGGTGGCCTACCTCGCGCTGTCGGCGTACCTCGCCATCATGGGCGACCGGGGGACGGCGATCCTGCGCGACATCGGGGTGAACGCGTCCATGATGGGCGGACTCGAGTACTTTCTCGGGCGCGTGCTCGCGTTCGGCGTGGTCGTTTCCATCTTCTACAGCGCCTACAAATTCATTCCGGCGGGGCACGTGCCGTGGCGCCAGGCCTTCGTGGCCGCGATGACCACGGGCGTGCTGTTCGAAGTGGCACGCAACCTCTTTGTGCTCGTCGTGCAGCGCTTCGATCCCGCCTCGCTGTACACCGGCACGCTCGGCGCGCTGGTGATCGTTGTCTTCTGGGTCTACTACGCGGCGCTCCTCTTCGTCATCGGCGGCGAGGTGGCGCACGTCTACGGGGTGCGCCGGCGCTGGCACCGGCACGAAGCCATGGAGGGGTAGTGATTGATTTGCGGAGTGACACCGTCACCCGGCCGACGGCGGCGATGCGCCGGGCCATGGCGGAGGCCGAGGTGGGTGACGACGTGCTCGACGGCGATCCGACCGTGCTCAAGCTTCAGGAGCGGGTGGCGGCGCTGCTCGGGAAGGAGCGCGCGCTCTTTGTCCCCACCGGGACCATGGGGAACGCCTGCGGCCTCTGGGTGCACGGGAAGCACGGCACCGAGGCGTACGCGCACGACGATTCACACATCGTGAACTGGGAAATCGCCGGCATGGCCGGCCTGCGCGGGCTGCAGCCGCGGATGGTGCGTGGCGCGCCGGTGATGACGCTCGACACGCTGAAGGCGGCGGTGCGGCCGGCCAGCAAGCACGCCCCGCCGGCGAGCGTCGTCTGTTTCGAGAACACGCACAACGGCGCCGGCGGCATGGTGACGCCGGTGGCCGAACTGCGCGCAATGGCCGAGTTCGCCCGGGGCACCCTGAAGCTGCCGATCCACATGGACGGCGCCCGGCTCTGGAATGCGCACGTCGCATCCGGCACGTCGCTGGCCGACTTTGCCGCCTGCGCGGACACCGTGATGGTGTCGTTCTCCAAGGGACTCGGGGCGCCGCTCGGCGCCTGCATCGTCGGGTCGGCCGCGCATATTGACGAGGCGTTCGTGGCGCGCAAGCGGCTCGGCGGCGGCATGCGGCAGAGCGGCATCGTCGCGGCCGCCGCGCTGCACGGGCTCGAGCATCACCTCGGTCGCCTGCACGAGGACCACGCCAACGCCAAGCGGCTCTCGGCGATCGTTGCCGATGGCGTGAAGGACGTGACGGTCGTGCCGCCCGATTCCAACATCGTGATGATCGACCTTCCGGCGCGCCTCGATGCCGGCGCCGTCACGACCAAGGCGAAGGAGCTGGGCGTGCTGATCTCGCCGTGGCACGCCAAGCGCGTGCGCGTGGTGACGCACCTCGACGCCTCCGCGGCGCAGATCGAGGAGGCAGGGCGCGCCATCGTAAAGGCGCTCGCGTAGGCGCTCGCCGGCGGGTAGGTTCTCGGCAGGAATCGCCTGAGGATGCGGAATCCGAATCCGCATCCTTGGGCGTCGCGAGCGCCTGTCCTTCGCCGTTGGAGCCGCCAATGCCCATCTCCCGTCGTTACTTCGTCTCCGCCCTCGGATTGGGCGGCGCCGGCCTGCTCTCGCCGCCGCTGTTCGGCGGTCGGGGGCACGAAGCCCGCCTTGCGGACTGGCTGACGTCGCCGGCACTCACGCCGCAGAAGGCCGGGCTGATTCGCCTCGACAGCAACGAGAATCCCAACGGCCCTGGCGCCAGGGCCTTCGAGGCGATCCGCGCCATGTTCGGCGAGGCGAACCGCTATCCCGACGCGCCCGAGGACGCGCTCGTCGCGGCCATCGCGAAGGAGCACGGCGTCAGCGAGGAGAACATCATCCTCGGGTGCGGCTCCAGCGAGATCCTGCGCATGTGCGTCGAGGCGTTCGTGAGCACGGCCCAGCACCTCGTGACGGCGGCGCCGACGTTCGAACTGCCGGAGAACTTCGCGATGACGATGGGTCGGCCGGTTGTCTCCGTTCCCGTGGACGCCAGGCTGCGCCTCGACCTCGATGCGATGACGAACAAGGCCGGTGGGGCGGGGCTGGTCTTCTTCTGCAACCCCAACAATCCGACGGCGACAGTCTACGGCGATGCGGACGTGCGCGCGTTCGTCGCGCGCATCCGGCGCGAGTCTCCCGCGACGTTCATCCTGATTGACGAGGCCTATCACGAGTACGTGGACGACCCGTCGTACAAGTCGGCGGTGCCGATGGCGCTCACCGACCCCAACCTGATTGTCTCGCGCACCTTCTCCAAGGTGTTCGGCATGGCCGGCCTGCGCGCCGGATATGCCATCGTGCACCGCGATACTGCGCGCCGCCTACGCCGGTGGCGGCTGGGTTCGGGCGTGAACGTCCTCGCGCTGGGCGCGGCGACCGTCGCGATTGGCGACCACGAACACATCGCGCTCGAGCAGAAGCGGAACCGGGACGCCAAGGCCTTCACGCGCGCGTACTTCGAGAAGGAAGGGTACGAAGTCGGCGTGAGCGAGACGAACTTCCTGATGATCAACTTGCGTCGCGACATGCGCCCGGTGCGCGAGGCGTGCCGGCGCGAGGGCGTGGCGGTGGGGCGGCCCTTCCCGCCGCTCAACACCTGGCTTCGCGTCTCCATCGGAACGATGGAGGAGATGCAGAAGGCGACAGAGGTCTTTCGGAAGGTGCTGGCGTAACGGCGATTCCGGGGTCCAGATGCTGAATCGCCGTTGTGCGGAGGCTGCCGCCCACCCAAATTGCTGATGCTCCAGGCCCCGGTGGGCGCAGGCCCGCCAACTCCGCCAGGGCCGAAAGGCAGCAACGGTACGTGGTGTTCTACGTTGCATCGTCAGGCCTGGGGCACTCTCGCGGGGACAGCCGACACCGGCGGTCCCCGCGAGTCGTTCGACGGTGAGTGATGTGATTGGTCACGGCCGCCGGCGGCGACGGTGCGCGCCGGAGCGCGCGATCCGGACCCCTCGGGGCGTGCCATCGCTCTCCGCGTGGTGTGGACCGCCGAAATCCGCCCAGTCAGCATCTGTCGGGTTCCCCAGCGCGCCTTGGACCGTCACTCACGTGATGTCGCGTGATGTTGCGTGATAGTGTTACGATGGTGGGCGCAGCTTTCAAGCCGTCACGGCACTGCGCGTTCCGTGCCCCCTTTGCGTTGAGCGCAGGCGTTGATCCACCAGCCTGAGGATCCCGGGCACGACATGCCACATCGCGTTCCGCCACCGCTCGTTCGTCTTCCGAAGACCGCGTCGCTGCTGTTGCCGTGTGTCGCATGCGCCGGTCTGCTGCTGTTCGTCGCCTGCGCACGCGAGCCTGTCGCGCCGGCCTATTCTCCATGGCGCGCCGCTGGCGCGGTGACGCGTGCCGAACTGGCGCCGCCGGTCGCCGTCGGGGTGCTGCTCGACTCGTTCTCTCTTGGCGGCGTCTACAAGGTGCTGCCGCGCGGCGGGTACGCGGGCGGCAGTTACTATGCCCGCTCGCCGGAGAAGGAGCAGTACGCGGGCACGGTGTCGTCACACCCGACGGGCCTTGAACTCCCGGTCGGCCTCCCCGTGCGTATTCTGGCGGCCGGCAGCTACACGTCGCGTCAGACGGCGGCCTTCCAGTCCGACTACTGCGCCAGCCACGCGTCCGATTCGATCTGCGTCGTGGCCTCCTTCGCCTACACGGTGCACGGCCTGGCCGACGGCCCGGGGGTGTCCCGGCCGTACGAGCCGGGCATGGGGCTCGCGCTCACGTGGTCACGCACGGAGGGGTACTCCGATCGTTTCTACGGCGTCTTTCCGAACGCCGAGTTTTTCCGCGGGCGCGTGCCGGCGTTGGACACCGCGACCTTGCGCGAACTCCATTTCCGTCGCAACGGGTGCTGTTACTACAACCCGTCGTGGCGCACTCCCGCGTGGGAGACATACGAAGGGAGTTGGAGGTTTGGCGCGGTGCCGGACGACGGCGGGCAGGCCGAGCTCGGCGTGCCGGCGGTGCTCCGCGTGACCGGCCCGCGGACAGACGCGCCGATGGCGGCGCCGGCGACGTTTGGTGTGGCGACGACGACGGGCGAGGCCGTCACTGGGACGCGGTGGTGGTACGTGCGCGCCGCCAACAACACGTTTGACGGCGAGCCGGTGCCGCTGGTGACGATCACGCAGCCGTGGACGATGCAGATTCCGCGGTATCCCGACGGGCAGCGCACGGTGTTCGAGGCGCTGGCAAGCTGCGCGGGGCAATCCAGTTGCGCCTATCAGCCGAGCGCGGCCGGGGCGGTGGTGGTGCAGGCGACGCTGACTGACGGGCGCGTGCTCGCGGCGCGGAACACCGGGGCGCGTGGCGCACGCGTGAAGATCACGGCCGATTCGGCGACGCTCACGTACGGCGACACGACCGTGTTCCGTGTGACGGCGCCGGGGGCGAGCGAGTGGAGGGTGACCGGGTATGAGTTCGTGCCGCTGCCAGCGGCACCGGTGAGTGCGCTCTGGGCCGTTCGGGAGAACGCGGCGCTTCGAGTCGCCGAACAGGCGTCAGGGTCCCGGGATGGGACACCGAAACGGACGGGCGTCGCTCAGCGCGCGAAGTCCGGTCCCTCACCCGAAATCGCACGCCTCGCGCGTCCGCGACGACCGACGCACTACCGCGATGCGGAGTTCTCCTGCGATGTGGCTGCGGTCGACGTCTGCTACAACGATCCGCAAGTGACGGGGTATGAGGTGGTGACGGCGCGGGTGGACGGGGAGATGCAGCGGGATAGCGTGCTCGTTACGCTCCTACCAGGACTGCTGGTCTCCTGCACGCCATCCGCACCGGTACGAAGAACCGCCGTTCATTGTGTTGCTTCCATGAGCGACTCCTCCGACTTCATCCTCACTCGCCTGCGCTCATCGATATCCGGAACGACGATCGTCGATACAGTGATGGTGGGAGGCGCGGTCCAGACGAGCTACGACTGGTCAGGACCAGCCCTAGTGACGACAAAGCTAGAGTTCTTCGCGGTCTCGCGAGGAGACAGTGTGAGGGGCCGCACCAGCTTCTCTGTCGTCAGAGACACGAGGCGTTTCCGCGACGTCACACAGTCGGATCCGCCGGAGCAACGCAGGGCGAGGGGACGGCCGATCCTAAGCGCTTCGTATCCCGGAATGATTCGCACCGACTCTGGCTGGACGATTCTAGAGGGCGGACTGGGCCACACTTGGCACTTATGGCCCGACTATACGCTCGATATCGTCCGACATGGTCCCAATCGCGGTCTCGTATACGCGGACACTTTCAGCTGGTTCGACCCTCGTCCCGGCGGTCCGCAGGCGACGTCGGTCGCTGCGGGAACGTACCTGAGCGTGGCTCTCTTTCCGGAAGATCCCTTCGACCGTCTACAACGAGGCGGAGGAGATCATTGCACGGCCCCGGACATCGAGGTGCTGCGACAAGATATTTACGCTCACGAGGTCACTCACTATCGCAGGGTGATCGCACTGCGACTGCAGCTCGATCTCCACATCACGTATGAATCGACAGCGATCCTGTCCCGGGACTCCAGCATCTCGCCAGCGATCGAACTCGCGTTCAACCGACCGACGGCGGCCTACTTCAAGTCCATGAGAGCGATTGACTCTTTGATCGA
>JAKAJN010000097.1 GCA_021813725.1 bacterium
CACTTGGCCGCCTCGCTCGCCGGCACCATCCCGCCCAGTCGCCCGCCGATCAACTCCGTCGCCAGACCGAACAGCCGATGCGCCGCCGGGTTCGCAAACTCCACGACCCCCTCGACCGACGTGACAAGAATCGCGTCGGTCGTGTTCTCCACCACAAGCCGATGCTGCTCGGCGAGCGCATGCATCGCCGTCTGGTCGCTCACCGACACCACGGCCCCGCCCGTCCCCGGGTGTGGCGCGGCGAGGATCTCGAGCACGCGGCCGTTCCACGCCGATCGCAACTGCTCGCGCGCCGCCCGTGGACCGAGGATCGCCTGGCCCACCGCGGAGTCTTCGGCCAGCGGCCGCGGTTCATGCAGGATGGTGTCATAGAACTCGCGGCCGCGGGCGCCGTCCGCCAAGGGAAGCCCCGCGATCTCGAGGTAGCGCGCATTGTGTCGGACGACGCGCGCCTCGGCGTCCAGGACCACGATCCCGTCGCCGATCGCCTCGAATGCCGCGCTGATCTCGCGCTGCGCCTCGGCCGCCTCCTCATACAGCCGCGCGTTGACGACCGCCACCGCCATCTGCGACGCGAACTGCTGCAGCATGCGCGCGTCCTCGGCATCGAACGGTCGATCACGGTTCACCACGCTGAGCACGCCGACTGCCTCGCCGGCGGTCAGCATCGGCGCCACCAGACTCCGTTCGATGGACGCCAGCCGTCGCGTCGGCTCGAAGGCATCAGGGTCGGCCAGGGCATCGTTGCAGGCAATCACCCGCGCTTCGCGCACGGCGCGCCCCGAGACGGACGCGTTCATCGGCAGGAACATTCCCTGGAGTGACCGCGCTGCCCCTTCCGCCGAGACGATCTGCAGAAACTCGTCGCGCCGGAGCGCGATGTCCGCTCCCTGCACGCCGAAGAGTGCGATCGCGTGCCGCAGGCCAAGGCGCAGCACATCGGGCAGACGCGCGGCCGACCCAAGCGCCTGCGCCAGCGACGCCAGCGCGCCGCTCTGGCGGCGCTCACGCTCGCTTTGTGCGTACAGCGCGGCATTCACCAGTGCCGTGGCGGCGTGCGTGGCCAGCGTCTGCGCCGCATCCAGGTCGTCGTCGCTGAAGCCGCGCGCTTCGCTGGAGTACGCGCCGATCAGCCCCACCAGCCGGAAGCCCTGCATGATGGGCGTCGCCAGCAAGGAGGCCGGTCCGTCGGCCCGGCCTCCGGCGCGCGACGAACGCCCGGTGCGCGTCACTTCGTCGAAGACCATCGCGAGATGCTCGGCGGCATCGAGCGGGGCTTGCCCGGCCGGCGTCACGTGGCAGCGTGCTTCCGCTGCGTCGCCGGGCGCCAGCGGCGGCCGGGCAATGATCACACCGTCCGCCGGTATGACCCGCAACAGCTGCACCGCCACCTCAAGCTCGAGCTCGTCGCGGTCGAGCGAACGCAGCAGCGACGAAGCGGCTTCGTGCAGTCGTTGCACACGCTCGGCGCGCCGGTCGGCAGCGGCCACCTCGCGCTCGCGATCGAGCAGGTGCGCTTCGAGCAGCGTGGCATGCTCGCGCGGCAACTCTCTCAGCAGCGCGTGAATCCGGGCATCCAGCGACGTAACGCCGGACTTCACTGAAGAAACTGGTTCAGCCACGATGCGTTCTGGACGGTGACAGAAGAAGTTACAGCAATATTCTACTGTCCATAATCCATACAGCAATTTCGCGGTGCGCGACAGGGGCTGGCGCCTACTATAACACTCGACTTCCTAGTGGCACGAGGAAGCGTGCGCCCTTCGGCTGGACTTGCATCGCGAGTCTCGACGCCGAGATGAGGTCGCCGTCCACTTGAGCCGGAATGGTGGGATCGGCCGATTCGATGCTGACCGACGCGCCCTGCATATAGGTCCACCGTTTGTCCGGACGGCGGCGACGCAGCAGCATCTCCAAGAAGGAGAAACCGAGCGCCTCGGAGAGCGACCGCGCATCCACCACCACGAGGTCGAGCCGGCCATCCACGAGCGACGCGCCCGGGGCGATCTCAATCAGGTTGTTGAAGACCCGGCCGAGGTTCAGCACCATCGCGACGGTCGCTTCGCGCTCGACGACCTGGCCGTCCACTTCCGCGCGCACCGTGAACCGCCGTGGTCGCCGCGCCGCGATGGTGGCGGCGACGACGTACGAGATCGCCCCAAGGTGGCGCTTGAGTGCGCCCTGCGCTCCGGCAATCATCGCCGCGTCCAGCCCGAGTCCCGCGCCAATCCCCACGCGGCGCTCTCCGTTCAGCACGGCGACATCCAGCCGGCTCGGCACGCCGCGCAGCAGCCGCGCGACAGCTCGCCGGGGCGAGAGCGGGATGGACAGTGCGCGCGCCAACTGATTGCCGGTGCCCGCCGGAAGAATGCCGATCGGCGCGGCAGAACCCGCATCGGCCAGCCCCGTCGCGGCTTCCATCACTGTGCCATCGCCACCCAGCACGAAGAGGCGGTCGTGCGAGGCCGCCAGCTCGCGCGCGGCACGCGCGCCGTCACCCCCACAGCGGGTGTACTCGACCGTCGGCTCCACCCCGGCGGCGTGAAACGCGCGCCGCACCGCAGCTTCCGCTCGCGCCCCGCGGCGCGACGCCGGATTCACGATCAGCCCCGTTCGTTCGGTCAGAACTGCCAGGCCCGGAAGAGGTCGAAGCCGAACTGTCGTGGCGTGGGCACGAAGCCGCGCACCACGGACTCGCGCGTGCAGAGCGCCGCGCTCGTCGAGGGGTCGAGACCGGCGGAGGCCGACACGTCGTGGTTGAAGCGATAGTCCACCTTGAGCCCCATCGCCTCGGTCAGGGTCAGCGGATCGAAGCCGCCGCCCTGCCCCAGCAGCTGCCCGATGCTGCACAGGCCGGCGTCGAGGCGCACAAACGCGCGATCGGTCAGTTGCCGTGCGCAGTTGAAGCGCGAGCCGCTGAGGATGCTGCTGCCGACGTCGCGCAGGCCGCCGGTGTACTGCTCGAGGCCGGCCGTCGTGAACTGCGCATCGGTGCAGAGCCCCGCCGGCACCTTGCTCCCGATGACACTGCCAAACGACGACAGCACCACGCGCGCCGCCGTCGTGCTCGCCCCGCCCGAGGTGCCGAGAATCTCATTGCTCGGCCCGCCGGTGATGAGGTAGCTCAGGATGTCGCTGCTCGACACGCGCGCCGAGTCGGGCGTGGAGAAATCGGCACGCGGCGAGCCCAGCGTGCCGCCGATCGTCACCTGCACCCGCACGTCCTGCCGCGCCGAGTTCTGCGAGAAGGTGCGCACCGTATGCAGCGCACGGATGTCGAGCTCGGCGAGGTTCGGGTCGGGGTCGCCGCGGAAGCGCACCTGGCCGCCCTCGACGGTAAAGGTGCGCTGCACCGGACCGGCGTTGAGGCGGTATGAGCCGCGCACCGTCTGCAGGGTGCCGTTGAGCGCGAGCTGATACCGTCCGGCATTGCGCCCGCGCTGCACCTGTGCGGCGGTGATGCGCACGACACCGCCGAGCGTGATGTTGGCTTCGCTCGATTTCAGCGTGACGTCGCGCCCCATCGTGACGGGTACATCCCGCACGCTGAGGTTCTCGACGACCCGCGACGGCGTGCGCGGCAGGATACCGTGGTCCGCGAGCGCCGTCGTGTCAATCAGCTCGAGGTCGTCGAGCGAGATGAGATTCTTCGAGTAGATGTCGGGAATGAAGATCGTGCCGCGGTCCACCGTGAGCGCTCCGGTGAGCGTGGACCGCGACTTCGCGCCGGCGACGCGCAGCGCGCCGCTGAGGTCGAGGTCCGCGACACGCGTCTGGTTGATCGCGTTGAACGACTGCACGCCAAGGCGCAGGTCGAAGCGGGGATTCCGGAAGTCGCTCAGTCCCAGCCACCCGGTAAGGGTGGCGCGGCTGTCGCGCGAGTTGCCGCTGCGCGCCACGATCGTGTCGAGCACCACGGAATCGCCAAGGAACCGCACCCGCACGTCCACATCGCGCCAGGCGGTGCCGAGACCCGGCAGGACGAAGCCGCCGTCGGAGACGCGCAAGGCGCCGTGGGCGCGCGGGCTGTGCAGTGTGCCGTCCACGGCGAGGTCGAGGGCGAGCGAGCCCTTGGCCTGCGTGATTTCCGGGGTGAGCGATTCGAGCAGCGTCACGCCGGCCGAGTCGCTGCGTATGCGGGCGCGCAGCGGCGCATCGTCCAGCAACCGGCGCGACACGGTGCGCAACGTGAGATCCACGGGAATGGCGGCGTCCACACGGAGCGCGGTCACCGGACCGCGTTGCGTGCGCAACGACGCGTCGAGCAGGTGGCGCGCGTAGCGGCCGCTCGCGACGGCGCGCTCGACGTTCGCGCCGGCCACCACGGCATCAAGCAACGTGGCATCGAGTGCGATCTCCGGCGCGTCGCGGGTGCCGGCGAGCGTGGCATCGAGCGACAGGTGGCCTTGCAGCGGCGTCGCCGACTGGGCGAGCTCGCCGACGTCGCGCAGCGGCAGGTCGCGGGCCTCGACGCGTCCCTGCACCGCGGCGGAATCGGGGAAGACGCCGCGCACGCCAAAGCGCCCGGCGGTGCGCCCGACGAGCACGAGCGAATCCACGGCCCACGACGTGCCGCCGCGTTGGATGCGCGCCGGCGCCAGAAGCGCCCAGTCGTTGTCCTGCGTCGAGACGCGCAGTCGGTTGAGCAGCACATCGGCCGTGTCGCGCGCGTAGACGACGTCGGCATGCGCGGTCGCGACCGGGCCGTTCGCGAACTCGGCCCGCAGATCGGCGGCGGCGCGTCCCGCCGTCGGCAGGTCCACGTCGGCGGTCACCGAGCTGAGGCGCACGGTGCCGGCGGTCAGGTCCTCCGCACGGGCGCGCACGGTGCCGTGCAGGGAATCCAGCGGCAGTTGCAGTTGCGCGCTTCCCTCGACGTCGCGCACCCGGTTGTCCCCGACCTGCAGGTCGCGGCCACGCGCCACGGCGTTCACCCGGACCGACGGCCAGGTGCCTCCCACCGCGCCGTCGACGCGCAGCACGCCGTCGAGTGCGGCCGTGTCGGCGGCCGGCGCGGACACGCCGCCTTCGGCCACCGCCGGCGCGGTCAGCCGCGTGAGCGCGCGCCGGAATCCGCCAAGCGAGTCGAGCGAGAGGCGAAACGCGACCGAGTCGCCAGCGCGACCGGCAGCGAGCGCCAGCCGCCCGCGGGCGAGCGCCGAGAAGGCGGCGCTTTCCACGTGCAGCGAGTCCACCGCCAGCGTGCCGGACAGGAAGCGCAGGCGCGCTTCGCCGCCGTACACGCGCACGCTGTCCACGAGCGAGCGGTCCACGCGCAGCGTGGCCGCGCCGCGCAGGTCGGCGAGCGCGTCGCCGGTGAGATCGGACGACCAGCGCAGGGCGAGGTTGGTCGTCGGCAGGTCGGGGCGCTGGAGGAAGCCGCGCAGGTCGAGCCCCGTCGCGCTGCCGCGCGCCGTCGCGCGATACGTCGGGAAATTGACGTCGAAGTTCCCATCCACCTCGAGGCGCCCCGGGTCACCCACCAGGTCAGCGACGACGGACAAGTTCTCCGTCGTCCCCTTCACGCGCAGCGGCCCACTGTACTCGCCGCGCGCCGGCAGCCCCGGATACGACCGGGCGATGGCCGTCAGCGACAGTGGCAGCGCCGCCAGCCGCACGTCGTAGGTCATGAACTGCTCGCCCCAGGTGACGCGCCCGTGCCCCTGGAAGTGCGAGACCGGCGAGTCGCCGTCGCGATGCGTGAAGTCGCCCTCGCGGAAGCGCACATCCAGCCACGACGAATCAAGCACCGCGCGTCCGGCCACGATGCCGTTCAGTCTGACGAAGGCGGTGTCCAGCGCCTGCAGCGTCCGCAAGTCGAGCGGCGACAATTCGACTGTTACGCCATGAAACGCTGTGAACGCCGGGAAGAGGATGTCGAGCTCGCCGCGCATCGTGCCGCGCGACACCGCGCCCGGGACGTTGGCGTCGGCGAACGTGAAGCGGCCGTCGTCGAGCCGCCAGCGATTCACCGGCCCGCCCCGCGCACGCACGGTGCCCGCGATCGCCCCGCGCCAGGGGAGCGGGAGCGGTTCGCCGTTGAACTTCTCGATCAGGCGAAAGTCCAACGGGAGCGCCTCGAGCGCCACGTCCTTCACGATCAGCACCGGACCGCCGACCCCAAACGTCATGCTCCCGCGGATGTGCGAGTTCGTGGAACGGACGTCCATGTTGGACAGCGCGTAGTCCATGATGTGGAGATTGCGCTCGTTCGCGATGTGGAGGTTCATCCGCCCGCCGCCGGTGGACGGCAGGCCGTCCCAGACCCACGCCACGTCGCGCATCGACACCGTGTCGCCGCGCACGCGGATGTCGTAGCGCATCGGCAGGTTGCTCCCCCACACGACCTTGCCCTGCACGTTGCCGCTGGACCCCGGCAGCTCGAAGCGCGGCATGTCCACCCACAGCGAGTCGCCGCGGCGCCAGATCGTGCCGCGCGCATTGCGCACCTGGAACGGCGGATAGCGCTCGACGACGTCGAGGCGCGCAATCTCGAAGTGGTGCCCCGCCGTGTCCGGGTCGGCCACGTGCGCGTGCGCCAGTTGCAGCGCGATGCCGCTCCACTTCCACACCTTCTCGTACTCGTTGGGACCGATGCGGTGCACGCCGCCGGCGGTGTCGGCCAAGGCGGCGGTGATCGCACTGTCGCGCCGCACGCCGTGCAGCGAATCGTCCGGCGCCCACGGCAGCTCGAGCAGCACCTCGCCGCCGCGCACGCGCACGTTGGCCAGCGAGATGCGGCTGCCGAAGCCGCGCCGCGGCCCGGTGCTCGGCTTGCCCGCCGGGAAGATCGCCCGGTAGTTCCAGTCGTTGTTGCGCCGCTGCAGGCGCACGAACGGCCGCTGCACGTCGAGCGAACGCAGGGCGATGACGCCGTCCACGATGTCGCGCGGATCGTACGTCAGCCGCACCGGACCCGTGGCGAGGAAGAGCGAGTCGTTGGGCTCGCGAAACTCCAGCGAGTCGATCGTCAGCCCGGTGAAGAAGCTGCCGCCGAGCGCGCCGATGTGGATCTTGCCGCGGGTCACGCCGGCGAGCGCGCGCTGCACCTGCGCGCGAATCCACTCGCGCCCCGCCACCGAACGCGTCAGGCCGCCGAGCGCGGCGGCGAGCGCCGATCCCATCAGCAGGATCACGATGGCGCTGGCGAGGGCGACGTGACGGCGGCGGCCCATGCTAGAACGCCTGGCCGATGGAGAACTGGAAGGCGAGCCGCTTGAGCAGGTTTGTCTCGCGCGGCGGCGTGAAGTCGGCTGGGCAGTTCCCCGTCGCCTGGGACAGCGCGCCGCCCGCGCCTTCCGTCACGCGGAGCGTGTTCCCGGGGCTGACGCAGAAAAGCTGGCCGCCCTGCGCGATCGGTGTGTCGAAGAATGCCGCCCCCGACGCCCGCTGGTACGGATTGTAGCCGATGTCGACGCGGATGAGCCCCACCAGGGTGCGCACGCGTGCCCCCACGCCCGGCGTCCACTGCACCGAGCGCAGGTCGAGCACCGCGCCGGTGCCGCGGTTCCACACCCGCCCGGCGTCGGCAAAGAACGCGAGTTGCAGCACGTCCGCGAGGATGGGGCTGCGCACACGCGCCTCAAGATTGGCGACGAGCATCGCGTTGCCGCCGGTGGGAATCGTGCGCTGGTTCGCGGTCGCCGGATTCGTGCGAAAGTACACCGTCTGCGCGGGATCGGCCGGATCGCCGCCCGGGACGCCGTCGGCGCGCACGGTGTCGTAGCCGGCGGTGTTGTAGACCACCGGGCCGAGCTCGTTCTGCCGGAAGCCGCGCACGGTTGTCGCGCCGCCCGCATAGAGGCGCTCCTGCACCGGGACGTAGGCATCGCCCACCGAGGACTGGAAGGTCGGCCCGAGCACGGCGCCGAGGCGCAGGCGCGCCGCCAGCACGACATCGGCCCCCAGCGGCAGGTAGGCCGCGCCGTCGAGCGTGAGGCGCGTGAACTGCAGCTTGCTGTCCGAACCGAGCGCCTGCGATGCGTGGCGCACCTCGCCGCGCAGCACGGTGCCGCGATTCGGGCTCGCGGGGTTGTCGGTCTTCTCGTCCGTGAACGACAGGCCGAGCACGGCCAACCGCTGGCGACGCAGCAGCGCCGCCTGGTCGCCGCTGTCGCACGCGTTGAAGACGGCGCAAAGGAAGGCCGGCGACGACTTGGTGTCGCCGTACTCCATCGTGTACGACGCGTTCTGGCTGCGGCGCCCGGCGCTGCGCGCCACCGAGAGCGCACCGCCGATCGGCGTTGTGCGCAGGTACGCGTTGTATTCCGAGCGCCGCTCGCTGAAGAGCGTCAGCGAGGGCTGCACCGCGGCACGCGCCGACAGCGGCGGGGTGATGGTGACGCCGGTGGAGTAATTCAGGTCGCCGCCGAAGGCGTCGTTGCGCGCATCGCCGGAGCAGAGCGATTCCGCGCCATTCAGCGGACGCCCCACGCCGATGCGCGAAACGCGCGCGCGCAGGTCGAGACGCGTGGCGCGTCGTCCGACGTTGAGGTGCGTGTAGTCCGCGTAGGTGCGGAAGCAGTCCAGCGTGCCCCAGCCGCCGCCGATGCGTGCGCTCTGCATCGGCCCCTCGGCCACCTGCACTTCGATGCGCACCGTCGAGTCGGTGCGCATCGCCCCCGTGTCGGGCTCGACGCTGACTTGCGAGAAGAGCTGGCCGGCATAGAGCGTGCGCTTGGCGCGCTCGAGGTCCTGCTGCCGGTACCAGCTCCCCACGGAGAGACCGGTGAGGCGCCGCACCACCGCGGTGTCGAGCGCGGGCGACTTGCCGAGCGGTCGCACCTGCACGCGCACCGCGCCGATGCGCGAGCGCTTGCCCGGCGCCGCGGCGAACGTCACCGACGCCGCGCGCCGGTCAGTGTCGGTCTCGTAGTTGACCAGCACCTCGGCGTCCGGATAGCCGCCATTCCGCAGGCGCCGTTGGAGCGTATCGCGCGTGGCGGCGAGCGCGATGCGGTCAAAGGGATCGCCGAGCCGCAGCGGGAGGGCGCGCTCGATGGCGGCACGCGCCGCGACGCTGTCGAGCCCGACGATGCCCAGCGTGCGCACCCGCGTCGGATAATCCTCCGTGATGATGAAGCGCACGTCCACCTGCGACGGCGCGACGCGCGTCACCATCGTGTCCACCGACACGCCCAGGTAGCCGTGATTGCGGTAGAAGATGACCAGCCGGATCACGTCGCGCGGCAGTTCGACCGGGTCGAGGCAGTAGCGCGTGCCAAGGACGCGAAACCATCGCCGCGCCCACGTGGATGGCGTCGTCGCGATGCCGTTGGCCAGCTCGGATGACGGGAATGCGCTGTTCCCGGTGAACTCCAGCCGCCGAACCTCCGTGTCCCCCCTGTCGCAGACGATATCCTGCGCCTGCAGGGCGGCCGGGAGCAGGAGGGCGAGAAGGAGGAGGCGCACCGGAGAAATTTCTGTTGGCGTTCTAATAGTTGTCAACAACCGAATTAGGAT
>JAKAJN010000098.1 GCA_021813725.1 bacterium
TCGGAACTGCGCGCGCGACCCCGGCCGCCGCGCTCATCGCCACCACGCGTGGCCTCTCGGGAGCGTTTCCCATTCCACTCACGCAGAGCATTCACCTCGGCGCCGTTGACTGGCTGATCCTCGTCCTGTACTTCACGACGGTCGTCGGCATCGGCGCGGCGCTCAAACGTGGCATGAAGAGTTCGAATGACTTCTTCATGTCGGGCCGGAACATTCCCGCCTGGATCTCCGGCCTCGCCTTCCTCAGCGCCAACCTCGGCGCGCAGGAAGTGATGGGCATGGCCGCCTCGGGCGCCAAGTACGGAATGATGACGTCCCACTTCTATTGGGTCGGCGCGGTGCCGGCGATGGTCTTCGTCGGCGTATTCATGATGCCGTTTTACTACGGTTCCAAGGCGCGCAGCGTCCCCGAGTACCTGAAGCTGCGCTATGACGAGAAGACGCGGACGTTCAACGCATTCAGTTTCGCGACGATGACCGTCTTCTCGAGCGGCATTTCAATGTACGCGATGGCGAAGCTGCTCAATTTGCTGCTCGGCTGGAATTTCAACGTCGCGCTCTGGGCGAGCGCCGCCATTGTGCTCGCGTACATCTTCCTTGGTGGGCTCACCTCGGCGATCTACAACGAGGTGATGCAGTTCTTCCTCATCGTGCTCGGCTTCGCCCCGCTCGTCTTCCTCGGATTGCGCGACGCCGGCGGGTGGTCGGGGCTCGTTGCGCGGCTCGACCTCGTCGCCACGCAGAGTCACAACGTGGCCGGCCAGCCGTATGCGGCGGGCGCGTGGGTGAGCGCTTGGAACCACATGGGGACGCCCGGCGGGAATCCGATGGGAGTCGAGTGGTTCGGCATGGTGATGGGACTCGGCTTCGTGCTCTCGTTTGGGTACTGGTGCACCGACTTTCTGGTGGTGCAACGTGCCATGGTCGCGGAGAACGAACAGGCCGCGCGCCGCGTGCCGCTCATCGCCGCGGTTCCCAAGATGCTGTTTCCGTTCCTCGTCATCCTGCCCGGCATGATTGCGATTGCGCTGACGTTCCAGGGTGGGCAGACGAACTTCGCGCTTCCCGTGAAGGGCAACGCGTACGACTACGACATGACGATCCCCCTGATGCTCAAGCACTACTTCCCGACCGGGTTGTTGGGGCTGGGGCTGACGGCCCTGATGGCGTCATTCATGAGCGGAATGGCGGGCAACGTGACGGCGTTCAACACGGTGTGGACGTACGACATCTACCAAAGCCACATCGCGCCCAACAAGAGCGACGCGCACTACCTCACGATGGGGCGGATGGCGACGGTGTTCGGCACCGTGCTGTCCATCCTCACGGCCTACATGGCGCAGCATTTCAACAACATCATGGACATGCTGCAGCTCGTGTTCGCGTTCGTGAACGCACCGCTCTTCGCGACGTTCCTCCTCGGCATGTTCTGGAAGCGCACCACGGGACACGGCGCCTTCTATGGACTGCTCGCCGGCACAATGGCGGCGGCACTGCATCACGGCCTGACGATGCCGGTGGGCGCCGAGAGTCTCTTCAAGGGCGGATGGATCGGGTCGATCCTGCACACCTACCCAAGCGAGATGGCGCAGAACTTCTGGACGGCCATCTGGTCATGGACGACCTGCTTCTCGGTGACGATTCTCGTCAGCCTGCTCACGAAGCGCACGAAGAGCGACGAGGAACTGCGCGGACTCGTCTACTCGCTGACCGAGCGGCACCCGGAAGGGCACCTGGCATGGTATCAGCGCCCCATCTACATCGGTGTGATGATCCTTGCGGCCGTGACGGCACTCAACCTCGCGTTCCTCTGAGGTGGCGCGATGAAATTCGACCTGCGGCTTCCCATCGGGTTCCTCTTCTCGCTCTTCGGCGGCATTCTCGTCGTAACGGGCTTCCTGACGCCACCCGAAGCGTACGCGCAATCACTCGGCCTCAACGTGAACTTGTACTGGGGCGTGGTGCTCTGCGCATTCGGAGGGATTATGCTGGGGTTTGCGTTGCGACATCAGGGCGTGCGCGGGCGCGGTGTGGTGCGGGGAAAGGGGGGAAGTCGTGAAGCGTCGTGAAATCGTGGGAATGGCAGCCATTGCCGTGGCAGGATGCGCGCTGCCGGCGCCGTTTGCGCGCCGAAGGCGTCCGGTGAAGCGCGTCAGTCTCGAGCTGTACTCCGTGCGCAACGAAATGCGGAAGGATCCCGAGGGAACCCTCGCGGCGGTGCGCGTCATGGGGTACGACGACGTCGAGCTGCTCTGGTCGTTCGGCAACTTTGGACGCACGAACGAGCAGGTCAAGGCGGCGTTGCGCAATACGGGCCTCAAGGCGCCATCCGCGCACATCGCACCGCAGTTGCTCACGCAAGACTGGCAGAAGAGCGTGGACGCCGCCGCGTACCTGGAGCACGAGTATCTGATTGTGCCGAGCCTGACCGCCGAGGCGGAGCAGTCGCTCGACGAATGGAGACGCTGGGCCGACCGCTTCAACGAAGCCGGTGCGGTCGCGCGGCAGCGCGGCATCTGGCTCGGGTTCCACAACGAGCCCAATCATATGAAGCCCATTGACGGCGTCGTGCCGTTCGACCTGTTCCTCGAGCGGACGGACCCGTCGCTCGTGCGCCTGCAGCTCGATGCCGGCAACATGCGCATGGGAGGTGGCGACCCGATCGCGTATCTGCGGCGGCACCTGGACCGCTTCTGGTCCTTCCACATCAAGGACGTCGTTGCGGACAACTCACGCGACACCGACCTCGGCACCGGAACGGTGGACTTCACGGCACTGCTGGGGATGGTGCCGGACTTGGAGCGGAAGCTGTGCGTGGTGGAGCAGGAGGGATCGCCCGCTCCGCTCGAAAGTGCGCGGCGCAACCTGCAGTTCATGCGCGCCCTGCGCGTCTAGCAAGCGAGGGGTGATGGTCATTCGATGGATGCGGCACGCCGCTGGCCTGGCCGTCGCGACGGCGGCGACCGCCAACGGGCAGGTCGTTGCCGCCGCGCGCACGGAGGTGCCGGCCGGCGCTCCCGCCAATGCACCGGCCACCGTGACGCTCTCCGGCAACTCGGTCGTGCTGTGGTACGATGGCGCCACCGTTCTTGTCGCACAGGTGTCGGCCACGCAGGGTGTGCCGCGGGTGCGCCAGCTCGTGGATACGGCCGACGGCCGCGTGACACAGGTGATCAGCTGGGTGGCCGGCGCCGGCCGGTACACGTTGCGGGGAGTGCTGCGCGCACCCGGAGAGTCCTTCGCAGTGGAGGCCGAGCCGCGGGAAGACGGCGTTCCGGTCGTGCGGCATAGCATCGGGCCGAGCTACAGCTTGCTGAACCGCGGCGTGTACGCCCGCGACCGCGACTGGCTGCTGAGCGTGGATTTTCCGGCTAGCGTGCGCATCACCCCCGTGTCTGGGGGTGATTCGACGGCGTACGAATTAGTAGCAGAAGGTTACGAAATAACACTGCGCTTCCGCCCGCGGTTCTACCAGCATCACCGGGCGCTCGCGCGCTACGAGCCGTGGACCTTCCGCCCGTGGCCGGATCCGGTCGCCGGCTGGACGTCGTGGTTCGCCTTCAAGGACCGCGTGACGGAAGGCGACATTCATCAGGCGGCGGACATCCTCGGCGAGCGCCTCCGACCGTACGGATACGACGTGCTGCAGATTGACGATGGGTTCCAGCGTGCGCCCATCTCGGTACCGGAGAACTGGCTCAACACGAACAGCAAGTTCCCCGCCGGATTGGCGGGGCTGCAGGCGTACATCGCGGCGAAGGGGCTCACCGCCGGTCTCTGGACCAACACGGCGTTTCACGACTCTGCGTGGGCGCATGCGCATCCGCAGTACTTCGTACGCGGCGCCGACGGCCTGCCGTCGCGCGGCAACTGGGTCGGCTACGTGATGGACGGCGGCCCGCAGGCCATGCGCGACCTGGTGCTTCCGGTCTACGCGTCGTTGCGGCAGCAGGGATGGGGATACTACAAGGTGGACGCCCTGCGTCACACGCGGTACGAGGGATTCAACAGTCACGCCGACTACTTCGCGCGGCAGCAGCGCGATCGAGAACAGGTCTTCCGGTCCTTCGTGCAGCAGATCCGGGAGGTGATTGGTCGCCGGTCGTTCCTGCTTGCGTCGTGGGGACCGCGCCCCGAACTGATCGGCATCATCGACGCCACTCGGCTTGGCGACGACGGCTTCGGCTACGGCGGGTTCGCGCAGTTCAACTCGTTCAACAACGTGGTTTGGCGCAACGATCCCGATCACATTGAACTGAGCCAGCCCGACGGACGACGCGCTGCCACGCTCACGTCGCTCACGGGTTCGCTGCTGATGCTGACAGACAAGCCGGCCGTCTACCTGGGGCCGGCGCTCTTCACGGCGCAGCGCACGGCGCCGGTACTCGTGACGCGACCCGGTCAGGTGTACGACGTCGACCCGTCGCGTTCGAGCCGGCTCTGGATGGCGCAGAACGAGGTGAGCGGTGCCGGACCGCGACCGTTTGAGGCCGACCAGCGGTTGCAGCAATCGCTCTATCAAACCGACATCGCCCGCCCGTTTGAACGGTGGACGGTGCTGGCACGCACGGCGGGCGCACCGGCAACCATCAGCATGGCCGACCTCGGACTCGATGGCAGGCGTCCGTTCGTCGCGTTCGATTTCTGGGGCAGTCGGGTGCTGGGGACATTCACGTCCAGGCTCACCCTCGACGCCGTGCCCGAGAACGAAGTGCAAGTGGTCTGCCTGCGCGCGTTCGTGGATCGTCCGCAATTGCTCTCCACCAACCGCCACATCACGTGCGGTGGTGCAGACCTGCTGGACGTCCAGTGGGACGGCGCGGTGCTGCACGGTACGTCGAGCGCAACACCCGGAGACGCCTTGGTACTCGTGGTCACGGAGCCGCCCGGCTGGGAAGCGGTGTCGGCCGAGTCACCGGATGCGCAGGCGCGGATCGCCGAGCGCGTTGAGCCATCGACGCCCACCGGGGTGCGTTGGCGGAAGATCGTGTTGAGCGGGGCAACGGCGAGAATGACGTGGTCCGTCCAGTATCGGCGAGTGCCATAGCGTGCCGTGCGACGTGCCATCGCTTTCTGGCGGTGCAGGTCCGGCGATCATATGATTGAACCATGATGTGTTGCCGAGAGTCCCGCCCGCGTTGGCGACGGACGGCACTCATCCTCTGCATCGGCCTACTGACGCCGGCGGTACGTCCCGCTGCTTCGCAAGACCCGGTGCCGTTGAGCGCGCGCACGCTGCGTGGCGTGGTGTTCGACTCCGTTGCCGGCAAGCCGCTGGATGGTGCCATCGTGCAGGTAGCTGCGACGAACTCGCCCGATGCACCGCGCACCGCAACGACGGATGCACAGGGGCAATTCCGATTGGCCGGCCTTCCGGTCGGGCGTTATGTGATCGGGTTCTATCACGACGCCCTCACGATGCTCGGGCTCGATGCCCCGACGCGAGTCATCGAACTGGGAGCGGCCAGCGACGTCACCGTGGAGCTCGCGATTCCGTCGAGCGAGGCGATTCGCGCCCTGCGCTGCGGCGCGAGTGATCCGAATGCCGCCGGCATGCTGGTGGGATTCGCGCGCGACGCCGAGCGCCGCAGCGCCATCGCGGGCCTGCGAGTCGCGGTGCACTGGCGGGCCTTCGCGCTCGACTCAGGCGACTACCGCGTGGTCACCGATCGGCGCGTGGCGACCATCGAACCCGATGGCTCGTATCTCGTGTGCCACCTACCCACCGAGGTTCCACTGGACCTGCAGGCCGGCGCGGTGGGCCATCGCGTGGTGGAGGGAACCGTCGTGAACCTGCCGGCGATGGGAATCGGGACGCTCGACTTGTACCTCGCCGACAGTGCGTTGAGCGCGGGCAACGCGATGGTGCGCGGCACGGTAAGGCGCGAATCGGGGAAGGCGGTGTCGTCGGGGCGGGTGGTGATCAAGGCGCTGAATCGTGAGGTGCCGATCCAGGAGGGTGCGTTCGTGGCCGCGGGCCTTCCGGCGGGAAGCTGGGTGGCGGAGGCGCGCGTGATGGGGGTGGAGCCGCAGGATGTGCTCGTGACCGCGTCGGAGAGCGAGGTGGCGACGGCTGCGATCACGGTGAGCAACGGACCGCAGCAACTGGACGCCGTGACGGTGATGGGCAAGCGCGATCGCGACCTGCAGGTGCTTGACGAAGTGCTGCGCCGCAGTCGCCTTGGCATGGGGACGACGTTTCTGCCCGGACATCCGGCGCTGCGGTCAGCGCTCACCATTGCTGACGTGATGCGCGAAGCGCGGGGGTTTCGGCAGGTCACGCGCGATTCGGTCACGGCGCGTGACAGTTGTCGGAACGTGTGGGTGTACGTCAACGACGTGCGAATGCCCGATGGGTTCAAGTCGGTGGATATGGCCGCGACCCCTCGCGAAGTGCTGGCCATTGAGACGTGGCCTTCCATCCTGCTGGCTCCGATTCAGTACCGTCGCTCGGCGCCGCCGCCATTTGCCGGACCTCCCCGGCACAGATACGGCGCTCCGCCACCTGAACCGCCGCCCTGCGCCCTTGTCCTCGTCTGGACCCGCCGTCATTTCTAGATTGACCGCGGCGCGGTAGACTATCGGCATGCGCATACTGCACCTGCCGCATCCGATGGCGCTGCTGCTCGGTTGCGTCCTCATCGCGGCCGCCCTGACGCACGTGATTCCCGCCGGGCAATTCGACCGGCGGGACGATGCCGCCACGGGCCGCACCGTCGTCGTGGCCAACACCTATCACCGCGTGGATGCGCAACCGGTGGGCCCGTTTGCGGCCTTTGTCGCAGTGCCGCGCGGATTCGTCGCCGCCGCCGAAGTCATCGTGCTCGTGCTGCTCGTCGGTGGTGCCTGGACGGTGGTGGACAAGGCGGGGACGCTGCGCGCCATCGTCGACTGGCTGGTCGGGACGTTCGGCCGGCAACGATACCTCGCGATCATCCTCCTCTCGTGCGCCTTCGCCGCCGGCGGCGCACTTGAGAACATGGGGGAGGAGATCATTCCGCTCGTTCCCGTGCTGCTGCTCCTGTGCCAGGGATTCGGCTACGACGCGCTGACCGCCGCGGCCATCAGCATCGGCGCCGCCATCGTGGGCAGTGCCTTCAGCCCGTTGAACCCCTTCCAGGCGGGAATCGCCCTCAAGCTGGCGCAACTGCCACTGCTGTCCGGGGCCGCGCTGCGCACGGGGTTGCTCATCGTCGCCGTCGCGCTCTGGATCTGGTGGACCATTCGCCACGCCGAGCGAACGCGTGTGGAACCCGACGCGGCACACGTGCCGTCGCCGCACGCGTTCGACACGCGCCAACGCGTCATCCTGCTTCTCGTGCTCGCGCCGTTCGTGGCCTACGTGGTTGGCGTGTTGAATTTCGGATGGGGGTTCAACGAACTGTCGGCCGCCTTCTTCGTCGCCGGCATCCTCATCGGACTTGTCGGGCGCCTCGGCGTGCAGGGTACCGTGGATGCGTACCTGGAGGGAATGCGCTCGGTCACCGCGGCCGCCGTGCTCATCGGTGTTGCCCGTTCGATCTCCCTCGTGCTCGACGACGGTCGCGCTATTGACACGATCCTGAACGGGCTCGTGGCGCCGCTGGCGGAAGCGCCGCGGGCGTTCGCCGCCGTGCTGATGATTCCGGTGCAGGCGTTGCTACACATACCGGTGAGCAGCGTCAGCGGGCAGGCGGTGCTCACGATGCCGGTGCTCATCCCGCTCTCCGATCTACTCGGCATCTCGCGACAGGCCGCCGTGCTCGCGTATCAGGCCGGCGCGGGGCTCACGGAATTCTGGACGCCGACCAACGGCTCGTTGATGGCCATCCTGCTAAGTTTGAAATGTCCATATGAACGCTGGCTGCGCTTCATCCTGCCGATGCTGTTTGTGCTGTCGGCGCTGTTCGTGGTCGGAATGCTTGCCGTGATGTGACGCGGCGGGCCGCGTTGACAAGGGCACCACGCCGGGAGACCGCATGACCCAACAGTTGAAGGGCGCGATCATCACCATGGCGATCGGCTTCATGTTCGTCACGTTTGAGTTCGTGCTGAAGATCCGTACGTCGCTGGCGGGCATCTTCATCCTGGGAATGGGATCCGGCCTCCTGCTGGGCGACCGAATGGGGAGCAAGCCGAAGCCGCCCACACCACCGGTGCAGCCACTTTAGGAGTCGGACCGCATGTCACGCCCGCAAACGCTCGGCGAAGAAATCGCCAATGCCGTCAGCCACGGCATCGGCTTCGCCCTCGCCGTCGCGTCCATTCCGGTACTTGTCATCGCCGCCTTGCCGCACGGCGCCCGCGCCGTGGTGGGTGCCGCGGTGTTCGCCGCCACGGCGTCGCTGCTGTATCTCACGTCCACGCTGTACCACTCCATCACGCACCGCGGTGCCAAGCGCGTATTGCGGGTGCTGGATCATAGTGCGATCTACCTGTTGATTGCCGGCACGTACACGCCATTCGCACTCGGCGTCCTGCGCGGGGCGTGGGGATGGTCGCTGCTCGGTACCATCTGGGGACTCGCCATCGCCGGCATTGTCGTGAAGTCCGTGCGCGGCTTCGGCATCAAGGGGCTGTCCACCGCGCTCTATTTGGCGATGGGGTGGCTGGTGATCGTCGCCGCGCGGCCGCTCTACCTGCACGTCGCGCCATGGGGAATCTTCTGGCTGCTGGCCGGTGGCGTGGCGTACACGGCAGGCACGGTCTTCTACTCGAGCGATCGGCTCAGGTTCGGTCACTTCGTCTGGCACCTGTGCGTGCTGGCGGGCACCGCCTGCCATTTCGTGGCGGTGCTGCGATACGCCGCGGTGTGATCCGCGCCGCTACCGTTTCGGCGGCGACGAGAGTCGCACGACCATGCCGCTGAGACTGCCGGCGGGCGCCGCGCGATAGCGCGCATCACCGAAGAAGACGGTCGTGTCTGCGCCGCGTATCTCGACTCGTACGTAGGGGAACTGCGACCACGTGAGATAGTTGCGCGCAGCCGTGGTTTCGCGCGCGCGCCGCACAGCGCTGGCGCTCCAGTCGCCGCGCGGAATCACGATGCCTGAAAAGGTCACGCGCGGATCGTCGAACCACCGCAGCGAGCCGGGGTGATACACGCTGTCGGTGCGCACCACGAGATCGGCGGCGAACGGCGTGGCCGGACGCGGCGAGTAGAGCACCTCTTCAACGCCAGCGATGCCCTGAGCTTCCGCCGCCGCGCGGCCAAGGCGTGCTCCGGCGGCACTCAGCGCGATCATCATCGCAATGTAGGCGACCGCCATCGACCCCGAGATGCGCGCCACGCGCCCCGAGCGTGTGACATCTGGACGCGCTCGGCGGGCCACGACGAGCCCCACGGTGAAGACAAGCCAGAGCCACGGATCGATGATGAAGACACTGTCGCCGCGAAACCACCGTGCGCTGAACGGCATCAGCAGGCGAATGCCGTAGGTGTTGAGCCAGTCGAGCGCCGGATGACTGAACACCCC
>JAKAJN010000014.1 GCA_021813725.1 bacterium
GAAACCGGCCAATGGACCGTTCGTGCAGCGTGCGGGGCGGGTCGAGCGACAGCAGGCCCGCATTCACCGCGATCCGATTGTCCTCGACCACGGCCTCGGCGGTCGCCGTGCCGTCCACGACGACCCATTGTCGGGGGAGCGACCCGCGCCAGTCGATCCACACGACGGATCGTGCGGCATCGTCGCTGATCCACCGCCCCCAGCGCAGCTGGTCAATCGGGAGTTCCCACGGCGGGATCGACATCCGCATACGCTCCACGTAGCCCGTGCCTTGCCAAATGGCGCCCTCGCGTTCGAAGCGAGCGTGGGCCGCCGGTACCAGACACTCCCAGACAATCGTGCCGCGCGGATCGTCGAGCAGCGTGATGGCCGTGCCGGTGCTCGTCGCGTCGTGGACCGTGGCCACGCCAAGCCGCGGCGACTGCCAGGTGACGCCCTGCTCCGACTGCACCGGCGCGGGGACGCTGCGCACGCTCGACCGCTCGTCGGGCGCCTGTCCGTGCGCGTACCGCGTGAGGTTGTGCCACGTGATGTGGACGCCGTGCCAGCTCAGCGCCGCCCAGTACGCAATGGCGGCGGCGCCGTCCGCTTCCACGGTGTCGAGGTACCATTTGACGAGCTCGAACTGTTCAGGCACGGTCTCCGCCGACGTTGAGTTGGCGTGCGCTCCCTAAGGTACCACCGGCGGGGTCAGCGTGTAGCGCGTGATCCAGTCGCGCTCGCGCTGCATGCGGTCGAGCTGGTGGTAGTACTCCTGAAAGCCGTGGCCCTCGCGCGGGTAGAACACCAGCTCCACCGTCTTGCCGCGGTCCTTCAGGGCGCGGTAGAACTCCATCGGCTGGCCAATCGGCACGCGTTCGTCGTTGCCGCCGTGCAGGATGAGCAGCGGCGTCGTGATGCGATCGCTGTAGCTGATGGCCGACCGCTCCATGTAGAACTTGGTGTTCGGGTTCACGAGCGATCCGTCGTACTGCGGCATCCCGTTGAAGAAGGTGTTGATGTACCCTGGGATGTCGGTCGTGCCGGCCATCGAGAGCAGCGACGGCAGGCCCGCGCCCATCATCGCGGCCTTGAATCGCCCGGTCTGCGAGACGACCCACGACGTCATGTAGCCGCCGTAGCTCCACCCTTCGAACGCCATCTTGGTGGAGTCGGCGATGCCGCGCTGAATCAGCGCATCCACGCCCGTCATGATGTCGCGGTAGTCGCCGCCGCCCCAATCGGGAATGTTGCCGCGCATCCACTTCTCGCCGTAGCCGGTGCTGCCGCGCGGATTGGGATACAGGATGGCCCACCCCTGGCCGGCCCACGTCTGACCGGGGCCCGTGCCGCCCTTGAATCCGTTGGTATGCGCGCCGGTCGGTCCGCCGTGCGCCGAGACGAGGAGGGGAACCTTGGCGCCGCTCGCATAGCCAACCGGCTTGAGCAGCACGCCCTCGACGGGCTGGCCATCCTTGCTCTTCCAACTCACGACTTCCGATGCGCCGAGGGCGACGTCGGCCAGCCAGGCGTTGGTGTCGGTCAGGCGACGCGGCGCCCCGGCCGCGTCCAGCGCGTACACCTCGGCGGGCCGGGTGGGTGTGTCGAGTACGACCGCGACGCGGCGCCCATCCTTGCTGGCGGAGTAGCCCTGCACGAGCGTCTCGCCGAGGCGCTTCTCGTAGGACTTGGTGGACAGCGTGTACTCGTAGAGCGACTGATAGACATGATCGCTTGCGGTGAACGAGAGGCGTGCGCCGTCGGCCGACCAGCGTACCGCGCCGGCGCTCACGTCAAACGCCTTGCTGCCGTGGTTGGTGAGGACTCGGGTCGCCAGGTCGTACGTGACAATGACCGCGTTGCGAATGGTGCGGGGCGGAATGCCGTCCTTGTGCGGTGGCCATTCCTGCGGGCTCGTCGTGAACGCCAGCGTCTTGCCATCGGGGGAGAACTGCGGCGTGGTTTCCACGTCGTGCTGCGTGGTGATCGCCTGCACCTGCCGCGACGCCACGTCCACGACGTAAGCATCGCGCCGTTCGTCGCGCACCATTGGCGAGGGCGAGGCATCGTAGGCAATCAGGGTGCCGTTGGGCGACCACGACGGCGTGCCGCGGACGGTGAACGCACCGCTCGTGATCTTCGTCGCCTTGCGGGTGTCGAGGTCGGCCACCCAGATGTGCGCGAGCCGGAAGTCGCCTTCATAGACCTTGGCGTCATCGCGGCGCCGCGTGCGCGCCTCGGCGTCGCGCGTCAACGAGTCCGTCGTCAGGAAGGCGATGCGCGTGCCGTCCGGGCTCCATGCGTACGCCCCCACGCCGTCGCGCGCCGTGGTCAGCTGCGAGGCCTCGCCTCCATCGGCGGGAAGGATCCAGAGTTGGGGGCGCGGCGCGTCGTCGCCAGTGCCGGCGCCTCGCGCGCTCACGAACGCGATGCGCGAGCCGTCCGGTGACCACTGCGGGTTTGATTCGCCGCGCTCGCTGAAGGTCAGCTGGCGCGCGGCGCCGCCGGAGGTGGACACCACCCACACGTGCGACCGCCGCTCGTGACGATCGCCCAGGGCGGTGTCGCCGCGTGCCGGGTTGGCGTTGGGGTGCTCCCACCCCGTCACCGTGTAGAGCACGCGATCGCCCGCCGGCGACATGGCAACGCCGCCCACCGCCTTCAGCCGCATCACGTCGTCGGAAGTCATCGGCCGCTTGGCCTGGGCGAGCGCCGCAGCGGGAAGGAGCGCGATGGCGATGAGAAGGCGTGCGGGCAGGCGGGGCATTCGGTGGCTCCAGTCGGTGGGGGCGATCGAGTGTTGACGCTGTGGAGGGACACGGCCGCGCCAAAGCGCGACACCGCGAAATTGCGGCGGACGCCCTTCGCACCGCCAGTGCCGGCCCGCGTGGAGAGGACTCGCGCGCATCGGGCCGACGGCGGAGATTTGGATCACGGCTGCAGGTGCGGCCTCACCATTCGCAAGGTCGTCGCATGAGCGATCCGCTCTTCTGGCATCGGCTGCAGTTCGGCTTCACCATCACGTTTCATTACCTCTTTCCGCAGCTCACGATGGGGTTGGCCCTGCTCATCGTGATCATGAAAGGCGTGGCGCTGCGCACGGGGAGCGCGGAGTGGGCGTCGGCGGCGCGCTTCTGGGTGCGCGTCTTCGGCCTCGCCTTCGCGATGGGCGTGGTGACGGGCATCCCCATGGAGTTCCAGTTCGGCACGAACTGGGCGGCATTCGCGGCGCAGACCGGCGGCGTGATCGGGCAGACGCTCGCGATGGAGGGGATCTTCGCGTTCTTCCTGGAGTCGTCGTTCCTCGCCCTGCTTCTCTTCGGCGAGCGCCGGCTGGGGCCGCGCTGGCACTTCGCGACCGCCGTCGCGCTCTTCGTGGGAAGCTGGCTATCGGGGTGGTTCATCATCGCCACCAACGCGTTCATGCAGTATCCGGTGGGGCATGAAATCGCCGCGGACGGCACGATGCACATCGCCAGTCTCACGGCGATGCTGTTCAGTCCGTGGACGCTCACCGAGTTCTTCCACAACCAGATGGCATCGGTGGTGACCGGGGCGTTCGTGATGACGGCGGTGGCGGCGTATTGGACGCTGCGCGGCGAACATGGCGCGGGGGCGCGCATCTCGTTGCGCACCGGAGTTCCCGCTGCGCTGGTGGCCTCGGGGCTCGTGGCGTTTCCGACGGGCCACGTGCAGGGGCGGCTGGTCGCCGAACACCAGCCCATCGCGCTGGCGGCCATGGAGGGGCGCTTCGAAAGCGGACCGCGGGCCCCGCTCGCGATGATCGGCCAGCCGAACGTGGCGGAGCGCAAGCTCGACAACCCGATCGTTCTCCCGGCAATGCTGTCGTGGATCGCCTACGGTGACTTTTCGGCGAACGTGCGAGGCCTGTCCGATTTTCCTGAGCACAACTGGCCGACCAGTATCGAACTGCTGTACTACTCGTTCCATATCATGGTCGGGTTGGGCACGCTGTTCATTCCGCTGATGGGGCTGGCGCTGCTGCTTCTCTGGCGCGGCCGCCTCGAACAGTCGCGCTGGATGCTCTGGGCGCTGGCCCTGGCGTTTCCGTTTCCGTTCATCGCGACGACGGCTGGCTGGATGAGCGCCGAACTTGGACGCCAGCCGTGGCTCGTGTACGGGCTGCTGCGCACCGCCGACGGCGGTTCGCCGACGGTGCACGCCGGCGAGACGCTCTTCACCACGCTCGGCTTCGCCGGGCTGTACTTCGTGCTGGGCGTGCTCTTCCTCGGACTCGTGGCGCGCGAAGTGTCGCACGGTCCGTCGGGCGCACCGTCCGCCGGCTCCGCCTACGGGGAGGGCTGACCATGCAAACGCTCTGGTTTGCGCTGGCCGCCGTGATGGTGGCGATCTACGTGGTGATGGACGGTTTCGATTTCGGCGCCGGCGCCCTGCACCTGTTCGTGGCGCGCCGAGACGACGAACGCCGCCAGGTGATGCGCGCCATCGGACCGTTCTGGGACGGCAACGAAGTTTGGCTGCTGGCCGTGGGCGGCGTGCTGGTGATGGCCTTTCCCAAGGTGCTGGGCGCCGCATTGTCCGGGTTCTATCTCGCCATCATGATGGTGCTCTGGGTGCTCATTCTGCGCGGCATTTCGCTCGAGTTTCGGTCGCACCTCCCCGACGCGCTGTGGCGGCAGTTCTGGGATGCGACGTTCGCCGTGGCGTCCACGCTCGCGCCGGTGCTGCTTGGCGCGGCGCTCGGCAACCTGGTGCGCGGAGTCCCGCTCGACGTGGACGGTTGGTTTGCGCTGCCGCTCTTTGCCTCGTTCTCTCCCAGCGGCGCACTCGGCATTCTCGACTGGTACACGGTGCTGGCGGGGGTGCTGGCCTGGGTGGCGCTGGCCCACCACGGCGCGCTCTTCCTGGCGTGGAAGACCGACGGGGCGGTGCGCGAGCGCAGTCTCGAGGGAGCGCGCTGGCTGTATCCGGCCATGCTTATGCTGTGGATGGTGACGACGGTGGCGACCGCGTGGCTCGTGCCGGAGCTGTTCGACGCGCTCGTCCGCCGGCCCGTGGCGTGGTTTGCCGCGCTGGTCGCGGTGGGCGGACTCGTCGGCACGGGTGCCCTCCGCCAACGCGGGCGCGACCTGGCGGCGTTCATCGCCTCAGGCGCGTTCCTGCTTGGCATCCTGGCTGCGACCGCGGCCAGTGCGTATCCCGTGATGCTCCGGGCCGTGGGCGATGCGGGGCGCTCGCTCACGGCGTTCAACTCGGCGTCGAGCGATCATGCGCTGGCGACGGGACTATGGTGGTGGCCGGTGGGCTTCGTGCTCGCCATCGGCTACGTGGCGCTTCTCTTTCGCGTGCACCGTGGGAAGGTGGAGAGGGCGGGCGCGCGCTCCATTACCGGCCTGATCGCCCCGCTTGCCTTCCTGCTGTTGCCGACGACCGCGGACGCGCAGAGCGGTGCGCCCGTCCTGCGCTGGTTCAAGGGGAACACGCACACCCACACGATCAACAGCGACGGCGACTCGTCGCCCGACGACGTGGTGAAGTGGTACAAGGAGCATGGCTACCAGTTTCTCGTGCTCACCGACCACAACGTGCTGACGAGCGTTGAGGGATTGAATGCGTTGTACGGGCTCGACGACAAGTTCCTCGTGATCCGCGGCGAGGAAATCACCGACACGTTCAAGCAGAAGCCGATTCACATCAACGGACTCGATGCGCAACGACTCATCGAGCCGCAGGGCGGGGCGAGCGTGCTGGAAGTCATCCAACGCGACGTGGATGCCATCCGCGCCGCCGGCGCGGTGCCGCACATCAACCATCCCAACTTCGGCTGGGCCATCACGGCGGAAGACCTGAGGCAGGTCCGAAACAACCGCCTGTTCGAGATCTTCAACGGTCACCCGATGGTGAACAACCTCGGGGGAGGGGGCGTGCCGGGGCTCGAGGAGGCGTGGGATGCGATCCTCACGAGCGGGGTCACGCTCTACGGCATTGCCGTCGATGACGCGCACCATTTCAAGCGTCCCGACGACCGCACGGCCTCGCGCCCGGGGCAGGGGTGGGTGGTGGTGCGCGCGGAGCGGCTCGACGCCCGGTCGCTGCTGGCGGCCTTGGAGCGCGGCGACTTCTATGCCAGCACCGGCGTGGAACTCAGCGACTATCAGGTCACGAAGGCGGCGATGACCGTGACCGTGCGGCGGACCGGCTATAGCAAGTACCGCATTCAGTTCATTGGCCATGGCGGCAAACTGCTGCAGGAATCGCTCGCGAGCCCGGCGACGTACACCTTCCGCGGTGACGAAGGGTACGTGCGCTCGCGCATCGTCGAGTCGAACGGATTGATGGCATGGACGCAACCCGTGCGCGTCGGGGTGTCGCCCTAACACCCGCGCGCGGGTTCCCAATGGAGACTTGTCCTTTAGATTGGAGGAGTTCCGCAGGCCCACGCTCGACCATTCCGGGGTGACGGCGCTGTTGCCGTTGCCGTCGGCCGACGCCTGAGACCATGACCGATCCGCAACCGCTCGATCTTGCGACGCCGCTCCCCGATCATCCGCCGGGAGCCATTCTCCGCTGCGATTGCGATGTGCTCGGGGTGCTCGTCACCCACGACTGGCGCAAGCTCATCGCCATCAAGCCGATCAGCGCGGGCAAGCGCATCTTCACCGTCATTGGACGCGAGACGCCGATCCCGACGCGCTTTTCCATCCAGGTCGGACCGTCGCTGCACGTCGACCAGGACGAGGCGCACGATCCCGCCGAAGTGGTGCGCCGCTACTTCTGGCGCTACATGGATCATGCGTGCGATCCGGCGACGCTGATCCGGAATCGCTTTGTGATCGCCCGACGCGACATTGCCCCCGGCGAGCCGGTCACCTTCAACTACAACACCACCGAGTACGACATGGCGGAGCCGTTTCGCTGTCACTGCGACAGCGCGCTCTGCGTGGGGCTCGTGCGCGGCGCCCGCTATCTGCAGCCCAATCAGCGCGCGCTCATCGAGGAGTGGCTGGCCGACTACCTGCGCTAGGGCCTGGCGAGCGCGGCCGCGATGGCCGCCTCGGCCAACGGCGCCATCAGGCGATACCCCGCTTCGTTCGGATGTACGCCGTCGGTGGAGAGTGACGCGGGAAGACCGCCGCGCGCGTCGGCCATCGCCGAGTGGTAGTCCAGGAACACCGCGCCGGAAGATTGGGCATACTGCTTCATCCAGGCGTTCAGCGCGATAATCTTCGGCGCCGGTTCGAGTCCGCGCTTCCACGGATAGTCAAAGACGGGCAGGACCGAGGCAAGCACGACGCGGATGCCGTGTGCCGTCGCGAGCTCGGTCATGGCGCTGAGGTTGTCTTCGATCATCGCGAGCGTGGACGGTCCCGTGTTGCCGGCGATGTCGTTGGTTCCGGCGAGAATGACGACCACGCGCGGCTGCAGTGCGACGACATCCTGATGGAAGCGCACGAGCATTTGCGGCGTGGTTTGCCCGCTGATGCCGCGGCCGACGTATGGCTTGCCCGGAAACATCGCCGGGAAGTACTTGGCCCACGCGTCGGTGATGGAGTTGCCGTAGAAGACCACGCGCGGCTCGCCAGGGGCGGGCGCCCTGAGCGAATCGTTGGCGGCGCGATATCGGTGCAAATCGGCCCAGTCGTTGCGCAGCCGGTCGAGCGCCATGGAGTCGCGGCGCGCGCGCGTCGCGTCGGCGTTGGCTGCGGCGCGGGCAGGGGCCGGGGCCGCAGCCGGGGGCAAGTGCGGTGTGCACGCGGCGAGCAGCGCAAGCACCGGGATGAGACGAAGCGTGGGCATGCCAGTGAAACTACCGTCCATCACCATCCCCGGCATCCCGCACGGCATGCTGTTCCCGGCGCCCCGCCCCTAGCCCTTCGCATACGCCTGGTCATGCACCCCGAGGACGGCTCGGCCGCTCGGATCAGCCATCTTGGCGAACGCCGCATCCCATCGCAGGGCGGTCTCGGTGGAGCAGGCCACGCTGCGCTCCCACGGCACGCAGTTCACCGCCGTGGCGCTCGGGAAGTGGTGCTCGAAGAGCTGGCGGTACAAGTACGCCTCCTTCGTCTCCGGCGTCTTGACGGGAAACCGCTCCGCCGCGCCGCGCAGCATCGCATCCGACACCTCACGCTCGGCGTGCGCCTTGAGGCCGTCGATCCACGAGTATCCGACGCCGTCGGAGAACTGCTCCTTCTGACGCCACAGCACCTCGTCGGGGATGGCACCCGTGAAGGCGTGGCGCAGGGGGTACTTCTCGATCGGCCGCGGGCGCGGCGCGTTGCGCGGGAGCTTGTGGTCCGGGTTCATCGCCATCGCGACGTCGAGGAACTCGCGATCGAGGAACGGCACGCGCACCTCCACGCCCCACGCCGCACCGGCCTTGTTGGCGCGCGCGCAGTCGTAGAGGTGCAACTTCTGCAGCTTGCGCACGCTCTCGGCGTGCAGTTCGGCCCCGTCCGGTGCCTTGTGAAAGTAGAGATAGCCGCCAAAGATCTCGTCGGCGCCCTCGCCGCTCAGCACCATCTTGATGCCCATCGCCCGGATCTTCCGCATCATCAGGTACATCGGCGTGGAGGCGCGGATGGTCGTGATATCGAACGTCTCGAGGTGATAGATCACGTCGGAGAGCGCGTCGAGCCCTTCCTGCACGGTGAAGTGGATCTCATGGTGAATGGCGCCGATGGCCTCGGCGACGCGACGTGCCGGCGCCAGGTCGGGCGCGCCGTCGAGCCCCACGGCAAACGAGTGGATGCGCGGCCACCAGCTCGGCCCGGCATCGCCATCCTCGACGCGACCGTCGCGGTACTTGGCGGCGATGGAAGCCACCAGCGACGAATCCACGCCGCCGCTGATGAGCACGCCATACGGGACGTCGCACATCAATTGGCGATGCACGGCCCCTTCCAGCGCGGCGCGCAGCGCGTTTGCGTCGTACTCCCCGGCGGGGACGTGGTCCGGCGCGGCCCACGCCGGTTCGTAGTAGCGCTGAAAGCCGCGCTCGGCTTCGTGCCCGAGGTAGAAGTGTCCCGGCGGAAACTCGCGAATCCGCTCGCAGTGTCCGGCCAGCGCCTTCATCTCCGAGGCCACATACAGGTGCTCGTGCCGGTCCCATCCCACGTACAGGGGGATGACGCCGATCGGGTCGCGTGCAATGAGGTACGTCTGACGCGCCGGATCGTAGAGAACGAACCCGAAAATGCCGTTCATCCGGTTGAGGAACTCACGGGGCGACTGCTCGTCGTACAGGTAGAGGATCACCTCGCAGTCGGACCGCGTCTGGAACTCGTGCGGCCGCGCGAGCCCGTGGCGCAGGGCCTGGTGGTTGTAGATCTCCCCGTTGACGGCGAGCACGGTACCTGTCTGACGGTCCACCAGTGGCTGGGCGCCGTGCTCGACGTCCACGATGGAGAGTCGCTCGTGGGCGAGAATCGCGCGCTCGTCGCTGAAGATGCCGCTCCAGTCCGGGCCGCGGTGGCGAATCTTGCGCGACAGCGCGAGCGCCTGACGGCGCAGCGCCGGCGCATCGCTGCGCGAGGGATCGAGCCCAAGAATGGTGACGATGCCGCACATGAGACAACTCCAGGAAAAAGAAAAAACCCCCGATTCGCCGCGGCGAATCGGGGGTGGTCCGGAACTCGGGGTCGCTAGGACGCGCCCAAACCGGTCCACGCGCGATTCGCGCGAGGATTCCGATTATTGTTGCGGTTCGACCGCAGGGCGATGCTGTTCATGTGCGAAGGGTAGCCGGGCCGGAGCCGAAAGACAAGCGGGACGGCGAGGTTGCCGTCCCGCTTCTGCGTTTGCCGCCCGCGCGGCGGTTATGCAGTGAGCTCGTCGAAGGCGCTGCCGAGCACCCGTTCGGTCAGTGGACCGTGGTCGGGGAACCCTTTTAGCGGCTCCGTCACCTTCACGATGACCTCGCGCGGCTTGCCCGCCTTGATCTCGCCGCGCACATACTCGAGCAGGGCCGTCAGGTAGTCGCGCTGCACCAGCAGGTCGGCGCGGTTGCCCGTCGCGGGGAAGTTGGCGCCGGCGTGGCCGAAAATGTAGATCGTGTCGGCCGGGTGGTCGGCCAGGATGCCCTCGAGGACCGTCGCCCATCCGGCGATGGACGAGCCGCCCGGGCGATCAATCACCGGCTGCCGCCGGTTGAAGATGAGGTCGCCGGCGTGCACGACATTGGCCTTCTCGAACGTGATGACCGCGTCCCCCCCGGTGTGGGCGGCGCCGTAGTACTTGAGCGACATCACCTCATCGCCCACCGGCTCGCGCCACGTGCTCTGGAAGAGGGTATCCGCATACACCTGCTGGTCCGGCGGCACGGGCGCCGGCGCTGGCGGCGCCCCGGGTGCCGGAGGCGGCGCGTTGCGTGCCGCCGCCACGGCCCGCTCGGCCGCCTCGCGCTGCAGGCGCGGCACATTGGCGTGGGCGAGAATCTTGCGTGCCGCGGGACGGAAGACGCCGTTGCCGCCGGTGTGGTCGCCGTGGTGGTGCGTGTTGACCAGGTAGTCGATGGTACGCGACTGCGTTCGTGCGTTGACGGCATCCAGGCAGGTCTGCGCCGTGGCCGGGAACTGCGAGTCCACGACCACGACGCTCTTGGCGTCGATGTGCCAGCCGATGGTGCCGCCGCGCCCCGTGAAGGTGCCGACAGTGCCGCGGACGAGCGTCAGGAGGTCGGGTTGGCGTGGCGACGCGCCGGCCGCGAGCAGCGCGCGCCAGTCGAGCGCGGTCGCGGCGATGGCGAGGGCGGATGAGTGCAGGAATTGGCGACGGGTGGTCATCGGGTGCGGTGTGCGGGGCACGGAGTGGGGTGCGGGGAGCAGCGGACCGCAGTGGTGAGGGGATCCGCCGGTTCACTCATTGTATCGCTCCCACGAGACACGCGCGAGCCGGGCGAGGACCACTCGTCGCCATTAAGCAGAGCGGCACCACCCGAAGGTGGTGCCGCTCGGACCAGCCACTGCGTTGGTCTAGAACTTGTAGATCAGCTTCGCCACGGCGGTGCTGCCCGTGAACGGCCGGTTGCCGTACCCGGTGGTGATCGCGCCGAACGGATCCATGCGCGGCACGCCCGGGGTCACGTCGGTCGTCGCAAAGTCGACGATCTCGAACTTCTCGTACCGATAGCCGAGGCCGATGCCCAGGTTGTCCTTGAACATGTGGCGCAGGTCAACCTTGAACTGCGACCAGGTGTTCGTGACGTTCGGCAGCGGGAGGAAGCACGATGCGACGCCTGGCGCGCACGCCCGGCCGTCGAGCGGATCGCGCAGCGCGATGTTGTCGGGATTCTTGAGCGCTTCGATGCGCGGGCCGGAGTAGGTGTACCCGAGGTCCGAGTCGCTGAAGTTGAACGCGAACCGCACGTCGGTCTTGGGCAGGGCCTGGATCAGGTCAAGCCAGACTCCGGCGTTCTTGACAGTCTCGTCGTTGTCGAGGAACCAGTCCCGCTTCGGGTCGTTCCAGCTGTTGTACGCGGACGTCGGGCTGTTCGGGTTGGCGTTGCGCGACTTCTGTGTGGACGACCACTGGTCCTGGCCGTACATCGCGCCGAACGTGACTTTGTCGGACGCATAGAAGTTGCCCGTCAGGCTGACCGACTGGTTGTCCGACTTCAGCAGGCCGAACGTGTGGCCTTCGCCATTGTAATCGTCGTTCTGCGTGCCGACGCTGAGGTTCAGGTCGAACTTGGACGACGGCGTGAGCCCGAACACCACCGAGCTCTTGACGCGATCGTAGTTTGCCTCGTCGAAGAAGCGCAGCCCGCCCTGGCCGCCGCCCTCCTCGATGTACTCGAGCGAGAAGCCCGAACCGACACGCCGCGTCGTCTCCACCAGCCCGCGCAGCGAGAAGTACTGGTTCTGGTACGCGTCGAGCGCCGTGCGGAACGTGTAGTCCGTCATGTCCGCGAACGCGCGATCGTTGCGCTTCACGTCATCGAGGATGTAGCCGAAGCGCAGCGCGGTGCCGCGACCCGGCAGCGAGAACGTGGCGCCCGTCTCCAGCGTGCTCTGCCGGATGTTGAGCCCCTCCGTCGCGGTGCCCGGCGAGTACTCCGGCACGGCGTCGAAGCGGACGTTGTACTCGCCGTTCCAGTGCGGCGTCACGTTGTCGTGATCGTTGAAGCGGTACTTCATGTCGAACGCGAAGTAATCGGTGGGGCGCGTGGCGAAGTTGACCACCGCGTTGATCCCGTCGACCTGCGCCTGCGCCGACGGCCGCGGCAGCTTGGCCAGGCCGGGGAAGTACGTGTAGGTCGCCGACTGCGCGATCTTCGTGTTCGTCGTGAACGGCAGGATGGCTTCATCCTGCGTCATGCGAACGATGGCGAACTGCCCGTTCAGCGTGGTGTGGTTCGGCATCTTGTACAGCGCCGTCAGGCGCAGCGTGTTCATCGCGCTGCTCGGCGCCATGGACATCCGGCCGAACGCCGCGCCGTTGCCGGTGACGTAGCCGCTGTTGTCCCACGGACCGCTCGTCTGCGACGTGGCCGGCTTGCCGCTGTCGTAGTCCGTCGCGCGCATCGGATTGTCAAACTCCAGCGCGGGGAGGTTCTGCTTGAAGAACGATCCCTGATACTCGGCGCGGATCATGCCGTATGCGCTCTTGGCGAGCTCGAGACCGGCGGTGATCTCGCTGACGCTGTTGTCGAGCGTCATCGGCACGTTGGTCGCGTCGTTGAACGCGAAGGACGCGCCCCACGGCTGGTTGCCCGACTTGGTGCCGAACGTGTACTTGAAGTCCACCGTGGCGAACTCGTTCAGACGATACTTCGCACCGGCCCGCAGCGTATTGCGCTGGGCCGACATCGGGAACTCGGTGGCGATGGACCGGTAGATGGACGCGGTGAACGGTAGCGACGTGCCAATACCCACCACGCCCGGCTCCTTGCTCTGCACGCGGGTGCGGAGCGTCTGGTCCAGCGTCCACTTGTTGTTTCCCGCGTCGCGATACGGCGTGAGGGTGTTGTATGCGTAGTTCAACGGTTGGCCATTGAAGCTCAGGTCGAACTTCGCCTTGCCAAACCGGTTGTAGTTGAACGCAAACTGTTGATCGTTGTAGCCGACGTTGGCGGCGCTGAAATCATACGCCACTGCGTCGGTCTCCTTGCCGATGAGAATCTTGCTGGCGAGGCCCGACTTCAGGTCCTCGTAGCGCTGGTAGCGGGCTTCGTCGCCCGTGGTGGTCGTGGCCCGGAAGCCGAGCTCCCAGGTCTGTTCCCAAGCCGGCTTTGCCGGCGCCGCCGCCTTCTGCTGTGCCCCCGCCACGCTGGCGGAAGCGAGCACGAGGAGCGCGGCCGAGAAAATGGTGCTAGTGCGCATCTCTGTCTCCCTCTCCCTTAGCGTAGGAACGCTTTGCCGTTGGCGTTGTTCGAGCCGTGAATCTGCTGGTGGCAGTTCATGCAGGCCCGGCCGGTGATCCTGTTGGCGCCCGACGAAGTGCTGAGCACGAAGCCGTCATAGACGGTCGGCGGGTGGCGCGACGTCACGTGGCAGCGCTGACACAGGCCCGGCGCCTTGGCGACGAGCATGCGGTCGTTGTTCGACCCGTGCGGATCGTGGCAGGTGACGCACGAGTTGACGACCGGGGCGTGCTCCCACAGGAACGGACCGCGCTTCTCCTGGTGGCAACTCGTGCAGCTCTCGTTCACGTTCGTGCCGCTGCGGAGCAGGCGGACGTTCGCTGAGCCGTGGAGATTGTGGCACGACGAGCACTCCAACGCGCCCTCGCGTACCGGCATGTGGTTGAAGCGGTTGACCTTGTTGACAATCGCCTGGTGGCAGCTGGCGCACAGCTTGGCCTGCGTAGCTTCCTTCAACTGCTTGTCGCCCTTGGGGCTGTGCACGCTATGGCACCTGACGCAGCTGACATTGCGCGCCTCATGCTTGCTGTTCGCCCAGAAGGCGTGCTCGCTCGAGACGTGGCAGGTGGTGCAGACCGCGGAGGCTTCCCCCGCGCTCACCTTGTTGAACTGGAGCGGCTTCACCTTTTCCGGATCGTCCGCATGCTTGCTTCCCGGCCCGTGGCACGATTCGCAGCCGCGAGCGGCTGCCGGTGTGCGCGGGTCGGCGACCTTGAAGTGGAGCGTCTTGTCGCCGGCCTTGTTCTCGTGGCACCCCAGGCAGGTCTCCTGACCCACGTAGGTCGCGCCCTCGGCCGCCGCCGGCTTGTTCTGTTGTGCTCCGGCCGAGGCGAAGGCAACCGCCCCGAGGAGCATCGCGCCTGCAAATCGGAACATCGGCCCAATCGAGCGACCAACCATTCCTCGACGCGCGGTATCTGTCATGGCACTCTCCTGAACTGCTGATGCAGAGGTGTTGAGCTGCATAATCCAATCGGAGGACGCCGAGTCACCCGAAGGATGACAGGCGATGCGGAAGTTGCTGATAAGAAAAGGGTTCCACAGTCGGAGGATCGCGAATTCTACGTAATCCATTTCCTGACGCGATTAAAGGATTATGCCATTTCGGGCATTTGGTAGATCAGTGCGGCGAAGTCGCTAACGCTTTATTGTAAAAGAGGTTAGCGTCCATCATGACGGGATGGCGCCCCACACTCCTGCTGGTGACCATACGTTTGGTCTGTCAGCGAACTGCAACGCCCAGTCCTCCGTACACGCAAAAGCGGCACCTCCGAGTGGAGGTGCCGCTTCTGCTTGCGCGGTGCCGGGGGCTGAGCCCCGGCGCCGTCGGGACTAGAACTTGTAGATCAACTTCGCAATCGCGGTGCTGCCCGTGTACGGACGGTTGCCGTACCCGGTCGTGATGGCGCCGAGCGGATCCATGCGCGGCACGCCGGGGGTCACATCGGTCGTCGCAAAGTCGACGATCTCGAACTTCTCGTACCGATAGCCCAGGCCGATGCCCAGGTTGTCCTTGAACATGTGGCGCAGGTCAACCTTGAACTGCGACCAGGTGTTCGTGACGTTCGGCCACGGGATGAAGCATGACGCAATGCCCGTTGCGCACGGACGGCTGTCGAGCGGATGCCGCAGCGCCGTGTTGTCGGGGTTCTTGAGCGCCTCGACACGCGGGCCGTAGTACGTGTACTCGAGGTCCGAGTCGCTGAAGTTGAAGGCGAACCGCACGTCGGTCTTGGGCAGGGCCTGGATCAGGTCGAGCCAGACGCCGGCGCTGGTGATCGTCTCGTTGTTGTCCATGTACCAGTTGCGCAGCGGGTCCACCCAGCTGTTGTACGCGGCCGTCGGGTTGTCCGGGTTGGCGTTGCGCGACTTCTGGTTGGTGGACCAGTTGTCCGCGCCGTACGTCGCGCCGAACGTGACCTTGTCGTTCACGTAGTAGTTGCCGGTGAGGCTGAACGACGTGTTGTCGTACTTGAGCAGGCCGAACTCATGGCCGTCGCCCGTGTACTCGTCGTTCATCGTGCCGACGCTGAGGTTCAGGTCAAACTTGCTCGACGGCGTGAAGCCGAGGATCACGGAGCTCTTCAGGCGATCCATGTCGGCTTCGTCGTAGAAGCGAAGCTGGTGCTGGCCGCCGCCTTCCTCAATGTGCTCAATCGACAGCCCCGAGCCGATGCGGCGGGTGCTTTCGATGAGGCCGCGGAGCGAGACGTACTGGTTCTGGTACGCGTCGAGCGAGGCGCGGAAGGTGTAGTCCGTCATGTCGCTGAACGCGCGGCCACTGCGCTTCACGTCATCGAGGATGTAGCCGAACCGCAGCGCGGTGCCGCGGCGTGGCAGCGAGAACGTGGCACCCGTTTCGACGGTGCTCTGCCGAACGTCGAGTCCGTCGCTCGCCGCGCCCGGCACGTTCTCCGGCACGGCGTCGAAGCGGACGTTGTACTGGCCGTTCCACTCCGGCGTCACGTTGTCGTGATCGTTGAAGCGGTACTTCATGTCGAACGCGAAGTAGTCGGTGGGACGCGTGGTGAAGTTGATCACCGCGTTGATCCCGTCGACCTGCGCTTCCGCCGACGGGCGCGGCAGCTTCGCCAGCCCGGGGTAGAAGGCATACGTCGCCGCCTGCGCGATCTTCGTGTTCGTCGTGAACGGCAGGATGTCGTCGTTCTGCGTCATGCGCAGGATGGCGAACTGTCCGTTCAGCGTGGTGTGGTTCGGCATCTTGTACAGCGCCGTCAGGCGCAGCGTGTTCATCGCGCTGCTGGGCGTCATGCTCATGCGGCCGAACGCCGGACCATTGCCGTTGGAATAGCCGCTGGGATCCCACGGGCCGCTCGGCGGCACCTTGCCGTTGTCGAAGTCGGTCGCGCGGAGCGGGCTATCCCACTCCATCGAGGCGAGGTTCTGCTTGAAGAACGACCCCGCATATTCGGCGCGGAACATGCCGTATTCGCTCTTGGCGAACTCGATGCCGGCGGTGATTTCGTTGACGCCGTTGTCGAGCGTCATCGGGAGCTCGTTTGCATTGCTGAACGCAAACGCGCCGGCGTACGGCTGGTTGCCCGACTTGGTGACCATGCGGTAGCTGAAGTCCACGGTCGCGATCTTGTTGACCTGGTACTTCAGTCCCATGTCGAGCGTGTTGCGCTGGGCGGACATCGGGAACTCGGTGGCGATCGAGCGATAGATCGAGGCCACGTTGGTCGCCGCCGTGTTGCCGATGCCGACGATCCCCGCTTCCTTGTTCTGCACGCGGGTGCGGAGCGTCGGGTCGAGCGTCCACTTGTTGTTCCCCGCGTCGCGATACGGGGTGAGGGAGTTGAACGCGTAGTTCAACGGCTGGCCATTGAAGTTCAGGTCGAACTTCGCCTTGCCGAACCGGTTGTAGCTGAAGTTGTAGGCCTGGTCGTCATACCCGACATTGGCGGCGCTGAAATCGTACGCCACCGCGTCCGTCTCCTTGCCGATCGCGATCTTGCTGGCGAGGCCGGACTTCAGGTCTTCGTACCGCATATAGCGGGCTTCGTCTCCGGTCGTGGTCGTGGACCGGAAGCCGAGCTCCCACTGCTGCTCCCACGCCGGCTTCGCCGGCGCGGCCGCCTTCTGCTGCGCCTCCGCCACGCTGGCGGAAGCGAGCACGAGGAGCGCGGCCGAAATGATGAACCGAGTGCGCATCGCTGTGTCCTCTCCCTTAGCGTAGGAACGCCTTACCGTTGGCGTTGTTGGAGCCGTGAATCTGCTGGTGGCAGTTCAGGCACGAGCGGCCGGTGATCTTGTTCGCGTTCGACGAGTTCTGCGACACGAACTTGTCGTAGATCGTCGGCGGGTGACGCGACGTCACGTGGCAGCGCTGGCAGATGCCCGGCTGCTTGGCGACCAGCATGCGGTCGTTGTTCGACCCGTGCGGATCGTGGCAGGTGACGCATGAGTTGGCGACCGGGGCGTGCTCCCACAGGAACGGACCGCGCTTTTCCTGGTGGCAGCTGACGCAGCTCTGGTCGATGTTGGTGCCGGCCTTGAGCATGCGGACGTTGGCCGAGCCGTGCACGTTGTGGCACGACGAGCAGGCCATCTTGTCCTCGCGGACCGGCATGTGGTTGAAGCGGTTCACCTTGTTGGCGATCGCCTGGTGGCAGTTGGCGCAGAGCTTGGCCTGCGACACTTCCTTCAGCTGCGGCTCGCCCTTCGGGCTGTGCACGCTGTGGCAGGTGACGCAGCCCACGTTGCGCGCCTCATGCTTGCTGTTCGCCCAGAAGGCATGCGCGCTCGTGCTGTGGCACGAGGTGCAGGCAGCCGAGGCCTCGACCGCGCTGACCTTGTCGAACTGCAGCGGCTTCACCTTCTCGGGATCGTCGGCGTGCTTGCTGCCCGGACCATGGCAGGCCTCGCAGCCCTTGCCGCCCGCCGGGGTCCGCAGGTCCGCCGCCTTGGCGTGCAGTCCGCTGACCGCGACCTTTTCGTGGCAGCCGACGCAGGTCTCCTGACCCACGTAGGTCGCACCCGAGACCGCGGCGTCCGCCTTCGGCGCCTTCGCTTGGCCGCTCGCCGCGAGTGGCGCGAACGCCACCACCGCCGCGAGTGCGCTGCCCACGAGCCAAGTCAGCGGCCGCACGGAGCGAATGCCACTTCCTCGAACGTTGAAAAATTTCATGGCACCCTCCTGAGGTGCGCACACGAGTGAAAAGCGATTGCTCTCTACTCCCGGCGCAATCGCGCGTGCGATGCACCCGGGCGCCACTAATGTGTGAATGAGAGATAGTCTCATCTGTCGGGCGAGCGTCTAAAGTGTTGCGGGATGGATTTTTACAGTGGCTCAGGCATGTCCCTACGCAGGACTACCAGTCGCGACGCCCGAATTGGGGCCACTGCGTAGAGAGCGAAGTCAGCGCGCCGGCGAGGCGCGGCGGAACGCGCTGTTGGCCGCTGACTTGCAACGGCAAGGGTGCGAACGCGTCGTCCGGTCCGAGTGCCGGATTTCCCTCCAGTGCGTAGTTGCTTGCCTCACGCAATTTGTCCGTCCGAGGCACACCGACGCAGTGCAACCGTTGCCGAGCGACGTCGCTCACCACAGCTTGGCTCTGCCGCGGCTCCTTTTTCCTTCCCTCGTCTCCCGTCGCCATGCCACGCACGCTTCGCCTCCTCGCCATCACTGCATTGATGCTCGGCGTCACCGCTGCCTCGACCGACGATCCGATTGCCGTCAACTGGTCTGTCGTCGCCAGGATTCGCGAGGAAGGGCTGCAGCGCTCGCGCGTGATGGACTTCGAGTCGTACATGACCGATGTACTCGGCGCGCGGCTCACGATGTCGCGCGACATGCAGCGCGCGCAGCAGTGGGCCGCCGCCGAGATGTCGCGCATCGGGCTCGTCAATGTCACGCGGGAGCCGTTCATGGACTTCGGCGTCACGTGGGACAACGAGTACGTCTCGCTCCACCTGCTCGAACCCGACTACACGCCGATGACCGGCTACCCGATCGCGCACACGAACGGCACGCACGGCAAGGTCACGGCCGAGGCGGTGCTGGTGGACCTGCAGTCGCGTGCGGACCTCGAGAAGTATCGGGGTCGGTTGCGCGACAAGGCGGTGCTCGTCACGCCGCCGGTGGCCATCAACACCGACGCCATGGCCGCCGGAACGCCGCGTCTCACCGAGACGGACCTCGCCGCACTGGAGCGCACGGTGATCGCGCCAGCGCGTCCGGCGCCGCCGCGCACGGTGCGCAACCCCGACGTGCTGACGGCGCTCGAGAAGGTGGAGTTCTACGCCGCCGAGGGCGTCGCGGTCGTGCTGCAGAGTGACGGAGGTGGCGTCGGATTCGTGCGCGGCTTCTCGCGCCCGGGATCGCGCGAAGACGGATGGTCGCGCGCCGGCATGCTGGCGTCGCCGGCCATCGTGGCGGTGACGCCGGAGCATTACAACCGAATGTGGCGCCTCCTGGCCCGCGGCATTCCGGTGAAAGTCGAAGTCGAGGTGCGCAACCGCATCGGCGAGCGCGTCGAGCAGGCCGCCAACCTGATCGGCGAGATCCCGGGCACCGACCTCAAGGACGAGGTCGTGATGCTCGGCGCGCATTTCGACACGTGGCACGCCAGTCCGAATTCCAGCGACAACACCTCGGGCGTGGCGGTCGCGCTCGAGGCGGCGCGCATCCTGAAGGCCATTGGCGTGAAACCGCGACGCACCATTCGCGTGGCGCTCTGGAATGGCGAGGAACAGGGGCTCTGGGGCTCGCGCGCCTACGTGCGCACGCACTTCGGCTCGCCGCGCGACTCGCTGCACCCACCAACCGCGGCGCACGAGAAGTTCTCGGCGTACTTCAACCAGGACTATGGGGCAGGGCAGTACCGCGGCATCTACCTGCAGGGCAATGAAGGAGCACGCGCGATGCTCACCGCGTGGATGGCACCCTTCCGGGACTTCGGCATGACGACCGTCAGCAACCAGAGCGTGGGGAGCACCGACCACGTGCCGTTTGACGATGCGGGTCTGCCGGGCTTCCAGTTCATCCAGGACCGTCTTGCCGGCAGCGCCGGGCACACGAACCTCGACTATCTCGAGACGATCAACCCCAACGACCTAATGAAGAACGCGGTGGTGATGGCGGCGTACGTGTATCACGCGGCGATGGCGGATCAGAGAGTGCCAAGGAAGAACAGATAGCGAAACGGGGAGGAGGTGAAGGCGAAGGGACGAGGGTTGGGAGCGGGAACGAGGGGAGCGACCGCGTCCCTCGTCACTCGCCTCCACCCTCGTTCCGTCGCCTCCACGTCCGCCCCGTTCCGCAACCTCTCCTGTGAGGCCAACACTGACGCGGATGCCGGGCCTTTGCCCCACCACTCCCGCCTGACCCCTCCGTTAGTATGCCCCTGCGGCCGTCGAATGACAGCCGTGTTGGGCCAATGGAACGGGAAGGCTCATGACCCTCGCCCCAGCAGGTTCCGCGCGCGCCGTCGACGCCCCGCAGGCGGGGACGGGCGTGCCCTGTCAGGTTGCGCAGTGTGACGGCGTGCCATGCGCCGAGGTGCGGGCCGACTGCGAGCACTGTGACCGCTCGACCAACACGCTCTGCGACGAGCATCGCGACGCCACGGGCGACGCCTCGCGCGAGTCCACCCGCGTACCCTCGATACCTCATGCGTGAACTCCGACTGCACGGCCGCGGCGGCCAGGGGACGGTGATCGCCTCGAAGCTGCTCGCGGTGGCGCTCTTTCTCGAAGGCCGGGAGGTCCAGTCCTTCCCCATGTTCGGCGTCGAACGGCGCGGCTCGCCGGTCACGGCGTTTCTGCGCGTCGATGACGAACCGCTCAAACTGCGGTGCGAGATCGAGGCGCCCGATGAGCTCATCGTCCTCGACCCGACGCTGATCGACGCCACGGACATCACGTCGGGCCTCAAGCCTGGCGGCCGCATCCTGATCAACACCGAGCAAGCGCCGGAGGAGTTTCCGCAACTGCTCGCGCGGGCGCACGTGAGCACGGTGGACGCCACTGGCATCGCGGTGCGCCACGGCCTCGGCGGCAAGGCGCAGCCCATCGTCAACACCGCCATCCTCGGCGCCTACGCCGCCGACACGGGGCTGATCACAGTGGAGAGCATGGTGAACGCGATTCGCGAAGAGGTGCCAGTGCAGATCGACGCCAACATTGCGGCGGCGACGGAAGCGATGGGCGCCATCCGCCACGCCGCGATGCGCGGCATGACTGCGCGCGAGGTGGCCCGTGCCTGAGCCCATCACGACGACCGGCGGGGCGCGCGCCATTCCGCAGGTGGCGATGAGCAGCACCTCGACGCTGCCGACGCACACCGGCACGTGGAAGTATCAGGTGCCGGCCTACCACGATCGCGTGGCCCCGTGCAATGCGCGTTGCCCGGTGGGGATCGACATCGAAGGGTACATGAACCTGCTCCGTCTCGGCCGCGTGGAGGATGCGCGCGACCTGCTGCTCACGGAGAACCCGCTGCCGGCGGTGACGGGGCGTGTCTGCCATCACCCCTGCGAGAACGCGTGCAATCGTCGAACCCTCGATGGCGCGGTGGCGATCCACGCGGTGGAACGCATGCTGGGCGACCTGGCGCACCAGCACCCTGCGCCGACGTTTCGCGCGACGCCGCTGGCCGAGCGCGTGGCCGTGGTGGGATCGGGGCCGGCCGGACTCGCCTGCGCCTACCATCTCGCCCGCTTGGGCTATGGCGTCACGATCTTCGAGGCGGCCGCCGAGCCGGGCGGCATGCTGCGCCTCGGCATTCCCGCGTACCGTCTGCCTCGCGACGTGCTCGATCGCGACATCGCGCGCGTCGCGGCGCATGGCGTCGAAATCCGCTGCGGTGTGCGCGTGGGTTCCGACGTCGCGTGGGCGGAACTGACGGCAACCTTCGATGCCGTCTGCGTCTCGACCGGTGCGCACACGAGTCGCGCGCTCGGCGTCCCGGGAGAGGAGCTGCCCGGCGTGCGCCCCGGGCTCGCCTTCCTGCGCGACGTCAATGCCGGAAGGCGTCCCGACCTCGGGCGTCATGTGGTGGTGGTCGGCGGTGGCAACACGGCGATGGATTGCGCGCGATCCGCGCTGCGCCTTGGCGCCAAGGTTACGGTCGCCTACCGGCGCACGCGCGAGCAGATGCCGGCCATCAAGGAGGAAATCGAGGACGCCATGCGCGAGGGGGCGGAGTTCGTCTTCCTGGCCAATCCGGTGGAGTTCACGGCGCGCGACGGCCACGTGCAGGCGATGGTGTGCGAGCGGATGGCGCTGGGCGAGCCCGACGCGAGCGGTCGCCGGCGCCCGATGCCGACCGGCGAGACCTTCACCCTCGCCGCCGACACCGTCCTTACAGCGATCGGCGAGTCGTCGGCGTTGACGCAGTTCTTCGCCGACGTCGAGGGTTCGGACGCCGGGTTGCGCGTGGACGCGCTCGGCGGCACGACGCGCGACCTGCTGTATGCCGGCGGCGACGTGACCGACCTCGAGCGCACGGTGGCCGACGCGCTCGGCGCCGGCAAGCGCGCGGCGATCGGCATTGATCGACACCTGCGGCACCACAAGGGAGACACCGCGGAGCTCAACGCGCTGCGCTTTGCGCAGGGCAATCTGAGTGCGGCGCGGTGGATGGGCCGCGACCCGATTGTCCGCACCGCACCGGTCAACGAGGTCGTGACGGCGGACGACGTGAACTTCACGCAGTTCCGCCGCCGGCCGCGGCACGCCGATCCGCACCTGCCCAGTGCGGCGGCGGTGCAGGGGTTCGACGAAGTGAACGCGGGGCTGCCGGAGGCGCTGGCGATGGACGAGGCGCGTCGCTGCCTGAATTGCGGCGTGTGCACCGAGTGCGACGTCTGCCTGATCTTCTGCCCCGATGCGGCGATCTCGCGCGCCGAGGGGGGCGCGTACGTGATTGCGATGGATTACTGCAAGGGATGCGGCATCTGCGCCGCCGAGTGCCCACGGGGGGCGATCACCATGTCGCAGGACCGGCCATGAAGAAAGTGATGGTGGGCAACCACGCCGTCGCGTGGGGCGCACGCCTCGCGCGCGTCGAGGTGATCTCGGCGTATCCGATCACGCCGCAGACGCAGGTGGTGGAGAAGTTGAGCGAGATGTGCGCCGACGGCACGCTGCCGGCGCGGTTCATCAAGGTGGAGAGCGAGCACTCGGCGATGGCGGCGGTGATCGGGGCGAGCGCCACCGGGGTGCGCGCCTTCACGGCGTCCAGCTCGCACGGCCTGCTGTACATGCACGAGATGCTGCACTGGGCCGCCGGCGCGCGGCTGCCGATCGTGATGGCCGACGTGAACCGCGCCATCGGGCCGGGATGGAACATCTGGACCGACCAGAACGACAGTCTCTCGCAGCGCGACACCGGGTGGGTGCAGCTGTATTGCGAGACGAACCAGGAAGTGCTCGACACGACGATCATGGCGTTCAAGCTCGCCGAGTCGTTGAACGTGCCGGTGATGCTGACGCTCGACGGATTCTACCTCTCGCACACGGCGGAGCCGGTGGAGGTGCCGGACCAGGAGCTGGTGGACCGCTTCCTGCCCAAACGAGAGGCGTCATACAAGCTCGACGTGGACGAACCGCACGCGTTTGGCGCGTTGGTGAAGCCGGACGCGTACATGGAGATGCGGTGGCTGCAGCAGGAGGCCCTGCAGAAGGTGCCCGCGGCGCTCGACGCCATCGAGCGGGACTGGCGGCGGATGTTCGGCCGCTCGTACGGTGCGCTCGAGGCGTACCGCGCCGCCGACGCCGAGCTGCTGCTCGTGACGAGCGGGACGGTGACGAGCACGGCGCGCGCGGTGGTGGACGCGCGCCGCGCCGCGGGCGAACGCATCGGCCTGCTCAAGGTGAAGATGTTCCGACCGTTTCCCACCGCGCTCGTGCGCGAGGCGCTGCGCGGCGTGCCGCGCGCGGCGGTGCTTGATCGCAACATCTCGCCGGGGCACGGCGGCATCTTCGCCGAAGAACTCCGCTCGGCGCTCTACGACCTGCCGGACGGCGAGCGGCCCGAACTGTTCGGGTTCGTGCTCGGACTCGGCGGACGCGACATCACGCCGGCCGTCATCGAGGACGTGATCGAACAGACGCGGGCCGGACTCCGGCCGACGCGAGAGGACCTCTGGGTGGGAGTGAATCCGTGAGCCAGCTGCGCATCAACGACCTCATTCCTGACAACCGGCTGGTCACCTCGGGGCATCTCGCGTGCCCCGGCTGTGCGGCACCGCTCGGGATGAAGCTTGCGCTCAATGCGCTCGGGCCGAACACGATTGTGGTGATGCCGGCGAGCTGCTTCACAATCATCGCCGGGCCATGGCCGCAGAGTTCGCTGCAGGTGCCCGTGTTCCACACCGCGTTCGCCACGGGCCCCGCGGTCGCGAGCGGGGTGCGCGCGGCGCTCGACATGCAGGGGCAACACGACACCAACGTGCTCGTCTGGGTGGGCGACGGCGGGACGTTCGACATCGGCCTGCAGTCGCTGTCGGGTGCGGCGGAGCGCAACGAGAACATGATCTACGTCTGCTACGACAACGAGGCGTACATGAACACGGGCATCCAGCGCTCCTCGGCGACCCCGTGGGGGGCGTGGACGACCACGACGCCGGCGCAATTTCCCGAGGCGTCGCCCAAAAAGGACATGCTCGGCATCATGGTGGCGCACGGCATTCCCTACGCCGCGACCGCGACGCCGGCCTATCCGGCGGACCTCGTCGCCAAGATCACCAAGGCGAAGGCGATGCACGGCATGCGCTTCATTCACCTGCTGTCACCCTGTCCGCCCGGGTGGAAGTGCGGGGACGACGAAGGGCTCGAACTGGCGCGGATGGCTGTGCAGAACCGTGTCTTCCCCATGCTCGAAGTGGAGCACGGCACGCGCTGGCGGCTGACGATGGAACACGCCGGCGACCCAGTGGAGCCGTATTTGCGGCGTCAAGGACGGTTTCGCCACTTGAGCGCCGAACAGGTCACGCACATTCAGGCGCAGATTGACGTGCGTTGGCAACAGTTGATGCGTCGCATGGAGGCCGAGGCGCTGGCGTCGGTCTGATGGCGAGGGAGTGCGCGGTCCGGATGCGTGGGAGCGCATCCGGACCGTTTGTTTGTGCCGCACGGCGCGGCCCGCGACGCGCTTCCTCCCCCTGCGCCCGACTTTACCTTATAGGGGGATGGCAACTTCCCTGTCACCCTCCGGCCCGCCGCCGGGATATTCTCCAAGGCAGCAGTTCGCCCCGTCACCACCGCGCTCTTCGGAGCTCTTCATACAGGAAGCGAACCACATGACCGCCATACCGCCGCGCGACGCGCGCACGCTCACTCAGCTCAAGAACCTGACCGGCAAGGCCTATGTCGCCGCCGTGATGGAGAAGGTCGTCGCGCAGAATCCGGCCGAGCCCGAGTTCCACCAGGCCGTGCACGAAGTCGTTGACTCGCTGAGTCTCGTGCTCGATCAGCATCCCGAGTACAAGGCCGCGCACATCATGGAGCGGATGATCGAACCGGAGCGGGTGATCCTGTTCCGCGTGCCGTGGGTGGATGACCACGGCGAGATCCAGATCAATCGCGGCTTCCGCATTGAGATGAACAGCGCCATCGGCCCGTACAAAGGCGGCCTGCGCTTCCACCCGTCGGTGAACCTCGGCATCCTGAAGTTCCTCGCCTTCGAGCAAGTGTTCAAGAACTCGCTCACGACACTGCCGATGGGCGGCGGCAAGGGCGGTTCGGACTTCGACCCGAAGGGGAAGAGCGACACGGAAGTGATGCACTTCTGCCAGAGCTTCATGACGGAGCTCTTCCGGCACATCGGTGCGAACACCGACGTGCCGGCGGGCGACATCGGCGTCGGCGGTCGCGAGATCGGCTTTCTGTTTGGTCAGTACAAGCGGCTGAAGAACGAGTTCACCGGCGTGCTGACGGGCAAGGGACTCAACTGGGGTGGCTCGCTCATTCGGCCGGAGGCGACGGGCTTTGGCGCGGTGTACTTCGCGCAGGAGATGCTCGCCTCGAAGGGGACGGACTTCCAGGGCAAGCAGGTTGCCGTGTCGGGCTTCGGCAACGTGGCGTGGGGCGCCGTGAAGAAAGTGGGCGACCTCGGCGGCAAGGTGGTGACCATCTCGGGACCGGATGGCTTTGTGCACGATCCGGACGGCATCGCCGGCGAGAAGTGGGAGTTCATGTTGAAACTGCGCGCGTCGGGGCAGGACGTCGTCGCGCCGTACGCCGAGAAGTTCAAGGGGGCCACCTTCCACGCCGGCAAGCGCCCGTGGAGCGTAAAGGTGGACGTGGCGCTGCCGTGCGCGACGCAGAACGAACTCGACGGCAAGGATGCGGCGGAGCTGGTGAAGAACGGCTGCGTGGCGGTGGTGGAAGGGGCCAACATGCCGAGCACGCCGGAGGCCGTCGAGGCGTTCCAGAAGGGCGGCGTGATGTTCGCCCCCGGCAAGGCCGCCAACGCGGGCGGCGTGGCGGTGTCGGGGCTCGAGATGTCGCAGAACAGCATGCGCTACAACTGGTCGCGCGAGGAAGTGGATGCCAAGCTGCACGGCATCATGAAGAGCATCTACAAAGCGTCGAGCGAGGCGGCCGCGGCGTACGGCACGCCGGGCAACCTGGTGAACGGTGCGAACATCGCCGGCTTCCTCAAGGTGGCGAACGCGATGATGGACCAGGGCGCGGTGTAGGACGCGGCGATCCGGGCAGTCCGGGAGCGCGGGGTGGGCGGATGCCACCTCGCGCTTTTACATTGACGACAGACGGGAGACGGGAGACGGGAGACGGGAGACCGACAACCGGAGATGGGCTAGGCGGTACGGGGGACGCGACGACGGTCAGCGCGGAGGGCGCGTGAGCGAGCGAGAGCAGGTGACGAAACTAGACGACGCCCTGCCGTCGGAGCTGTTCCAGGACCTGATGCCGTATCGCGTGCAGGACATCCTGCTCGTGTCGAGTCTCTACGACGCGTTCACGCTGCAGGAGGACGGCCGGCTGAACGAGCTGGTGATGCGCGAGTTCGTGGACCTGGACACACATCACACGCCGCACATCACGCACGTGTCGAGTGGCGCGGAGGCGGTCGCCAAGGCCAAGGCGCAGCGCCAGTTCAACCTGGTGATCACGACGATCAATCCGGGCGACATGGACGCCACCGAGCTGGCGCGGCGCCTGGCCGAGGCCGGCCTCGACGTGCCGGTGCTGGTGCTCGCCTATGATCACCGCGAGTTCAAGGACTTCGAGTCGCGCGCCGACCTGTCGCTCATCGACCGCTGCTTCATGTGGCAGGGCGATGCGCGGATCCTGCTGGCGATGGTGAACTACGTCGAAGACCAGCGCAACGTCGCGCACGACACGGCAACCACCGGGGTGCGGGTCGTCCTGCTCGTCGAGGACAGCATGCGGTTCTACTCGTCGCTGCTCCCGGTGGTCTACACCGAGATCATCCGGCAGGCGGCCAACGCGCTCGGCGACGGCAGCAACCTCTCGCACAAGCTGGTGCGCCTGCGCGCCCGCCCGAAGATCCTGCTCTGCACCTCCTACGAGGAGGCGTGGGCCCAGTGGTCGCACTATCGCGAACACGTACTGGGTGTCATCACGGACGTGGAGTTCCCCCGTGGCGGCGCGCTCGCGCGCGATGCCGGGTTCGCGCTCGCCCGCGCCATTCGCGAGGAGGCGCCCGACGTGCCGGTGCTCCTGCAGTCGGGCCGGGCGGAATATTTCGCCAAGGCGGCCGAGCACGGGCTGCCGTTCGTGCTGAAGGGCTCTCCGACGATGCTCCACGAACTGCACGGCTTCATCGTGGAGCATTTCGCGTTCGGCGACTTCGTCTTCCGGCTGCCGGACGGTCGTGAGGTGGAGCGCGCCGCCGACCTGCGCGAACTCGAGGCAAAGGTCGCGACGGTGCCGGCCGAGAGTCTGGTCTACCACGGCGAGCGCAATCACTTCTCCACCTGGTTGGCGGCGCGCGCCGAGTTTGGCGTGGCACACCGGCTGCGGGCGCAGCGCGTGTCGGACTATGGCTCGCCCGAGGAGTTGCGCAGTCGGCTCATCGCCTCCATCGCGGAGTACCGCAATGACCAGGCGCAGCTGCAGGTGGGGGACTTCGATCGCGAGGTGTTTGACGCCGCCGTGCCGTTTTTCGAGCGCATCGGCGGCGGGTCGATTGGCGGCAAGGCGCGCGGGCTGGCGTTCGTGCGCCGGCTGGTTGGTTTGTACGGCGTGAATCGGCGCTACGACGGCGTGCAGGTGGGGGTGCCGCCCGCGGTCGTCATCGGCACCGACGTCTTTGATCGTTTCCTGGCCGACAATGACCTGCTCGAGATCGCGATCCACGGCACGGAGGACGCCGAACTGCTGCGGCGGTTTCTCGCCGCGCGGCTTCCCGACGATGTGCTGGCGGACCTCGATGCGTTCCTGAGGCAGGTACGGTGGCCGCTTGCCGTGCGCTCGTCGAGTCTGCTCGAGGACTCGCAGTACCAGCCGTTCACGGGCGTGTACGAAACGTTCATGCTGCCGAACCGGCACCCCGACCATGACGAGCGGCTGGCGCGGCTCGTCGAGGCGGTGAAGCGCGTATACGCGTCGACCTTCACGCACAACGCCAAGGCCTACCTTCGGGCGACGCCGTACCGCCTGGAGGAGGAGAAGATGGCGGTCATCATCCAGAAGATCGTGGGGGCGGAGCACGGCCCGCGTTTCTACCCCGATTTCTCCGGCGTCGCGCGTTCGTACAACTTTTATCCCGCCGCGCCGCTCAGCGCCGAAGACGGTGTGGCGGCGGTGGCGCTGGGACTCGGGCGGGCCGTCGTGGAAGGTGGGCGCGTGCTGACGTTCTGCCCGAAGGCGCCACGCAACATCATTCAGTTCTCGTCGGTCAGCGACATCCTCGCCAACTCCCAGCGGTCGTTCTGGGCCGTGGACTTCGCGGGCGAGGACGACGGGAGTGGTGCCGAGGCGGGCTTCCGCGAGCGGAACTACGATCTCGATGTGGCCGAGGAAGACGGCACGCTGCGTGCGCTCGGCTCGACTTATTCCTCCGAGAACGATGTCATCTACGACGGCCTGTCGCGCCCCGGCGTCCGCCTCGTGAGTTTCGCACCGATCCTCAAGCACGGCGCCTTTCCGCTCGCGCCGCTGCTCGCCGACCTCGTCGCCATCGGCGCGGGCGGGATGAATCGTGCGTGCGAGATCGAATTCGCCGTGCGCCTCGCGCAGCGCCCGGGCGAGCCGCACGAGTTCGGGTTCCTGCAGCTGCGGCCGCTCGTGCTGTCGCGGGAGATGCACGACCTCGACCTCTCGACCGTAGATCCCGCCACCGTGCTCTGCCGCAGTCCGCGCGTGCTCGGCGACGGCGTGATCGATCATCTGCGCCACGCTGTCGTGGTGGACTTCCATCGCTTTGACCGCTCACAGACGCGAGAGGCGGCGCGCATCATCGCCGGGTTCAACGCCGATCTGCTGGAGCGGGGCGAGCCGTACTTGCTGATCGGGGTCGGGCGGTGGGGCTCGGCCGACCCGTGGCTTGGCATTCCCGTGCGGTGGGACGAGATCTCCGGTGCACGCGCAATCGTCGAGGCCGGCTTCCGCGACTTTCGTGTGGCGCCGTCGCAGGGGAGCCATTTCTTCCAGAATCTCGTGTCATTCCAGGTCGGGTACTTCACGCTGAACCCCGAGTTCGGCGACGGATTCGTCGACTGGGAGTGGCTCTCCGCGCAGCCGGCGATGGCGGAGGAGGGGCACGTCCGGCTGCTCGAATTCGAGAGTCCGCTCACCGTGCGCATGAACGGCCGGCGCAGTGAAGGCGTAATCCTGAAGCCGTAGTCGTGTTGTCGCGGTCCCGCATGGAGCGGCGTGCACGCGACGGCCGTGTGATTTCCCGTCGGGGCGGCTCGTGCACGCGGCACGGCGCCCGTCGCGGTTGATCGCGGTATCTTTCCGCGCATGCCAGACCTCCTCGACACGCGCCTTCCCTCCGCGGACAACGCGAGCCTCGAATACACACCGGCGCAGATGGCCGCGATGGGAGAAGCCGTCGTCGCGCGCGCGGTGCAGCATCTCGCCTCGCTTGACCGCCAGCCAAGCCGTGGCGACGTGGACGCCGCTGAACTCTGCCGCGCGCTGCGCGAGCCGATTCCCGAGACGGGCACGCCACTCGGGCCGGTGCTGGATCATCTCTTCGACGAGTTGATTCCCCGCTCGTTCACCACGCCGGGGCCGGGATATCTTGCGTACATCCCGGGTGGCGGCGTGTACCCGGCGGCGCTCGCCGACTTCATTGCCGACACGACGAACCGGTACACGGGCGTCTGGCAGGCGTCGCCGGCGCTCGTGCAGCTCGAGGCCAACGTGCTCGACTGGTTGCGCGACTGGATGGGTTTCCCCCCGGGCGCCAGCGGCCTGCTGACGTCGGGCGGCTCGATGGCGACGCTCAATGCGATTCTGTGCGCGCGCGAACGCCACCTCGGGACGGAGATTCGCCGCGGCACGCTCTACGTCTCCGATCAGGGACACCACTGCATCGAAAAGGCGGCCAAGCTGGCCGGCATCTTTCACGACCGGGTGCGACTGGTTCCCTCCGACGCGGCGTTCCGCATGCGCACCGACACGCTGGCGGCGATGATCGCGGAGGATCGGGCGGCCGGTCTGCAGCCGTTCCTCGTGGCGTCGTCGGCGGGGACGACCAACACCGGCGCCGTAGATCCACTCACCGACATTGCCGACTTGTGCGCGCGCGAGGCGATGTGGCACCACGTGGACGGCGCCTACGGCGCCTTCTTCCATGCCGTGCCGGCCCTGCGGCCATTGCTCGACGGTCTGCCGCGCGCCGATTCGCTGACGCTCGATCCACACAAGGGGATGTTCCTGCCGTACGGAACGGGCGCGCTGCTGGTGCGCGACGGTGAGGCGCTGCGCGCCGTGCACGCGGCCACGGCGGGGTACCTGCCGGCGCAGCAATCGGAGTTCTACGATCCGAGCCAGTATGGCCCCGAGCTCTCCCGCGGATTCCCGGGACTGCGGGTCTGGATGGCGCTTAAACTCGCCGGCGCGGCGCGGTACCGCGCGGCGATCGCGGAAAAGCGCGATCTCGCGGTGTGGGCGGCGGAGCGCGTGGCGCGCATTCCGGGCGTCGTGATGGACGCCTGGCCGCAGCTCTCCCTCTTCGCCTTTCACCTTGAGGGATCCCGCCTGACGACGCTCGACGCGCAGAACGCCGCCACCGCCGAGTTGATGGAGCGGGTCACGAGGCGCGGTCGTGTCATGCTCACGGGCTGCACGGTCCAGGGACGGCACCTGGCCCGAATCTGCGTGCTGAGCTTCCGCACGCGGCGTGCGGAGATGGAGGCCTGTGTGAGCCAGATCACCGACGAGACGCGCGACCTGCTCGCATAGTCCCGGGATCGTCCCCCCGGCCTCCCCTCGTGGTGACACTTCTGACGTGCTGCGGGTAATACCTCAGTAGTGGGATGCCTAGTACTTAGATACTGCCTTTCCCCCCGGAGGTTGTATGCGTAGCAAGGCGAAGCAGGCAGCGGTGCTTGCCGGACTGGCTGTGGTCGTCGCGTGCGGTGGAGGCGGCTACTCGCCGACGTCGCCGAGCGGCGGCTCCTCGAATACGCCGGGCACGCCCACCACACCCGCGGCCAACGAAGTCATCGCCACCACATCGAACACCTTCTCGCCCTCCACGCTCACCGTGGCCAAGGGCACAACGGTCACCTTCACGTTCCAGGGCACCCAGCACAACGTGAACTTCGCCAACGTGGCTGGCGCGCCCTCCAACATTGGCAACACCGCCAATGCCGGGGTGCAACGGCTGTTTGCGACGGCCGGTACGTTCGGCTACGACTGCAGCCTGCACTCGGGGATGACGGGGAAGGTGGTCGTCAACTAACCCGGAACGTCCCAGCGCTTGGCGCGCTCCAGTGCCTTGCGCCAACCGGCGGCGAGCGTCCTGCGCGCCGCCGGTCGCATCTGTGGCGTGAAGCGGCGGTCGACCTGCCATTGGCGGGCGATCGCCGCCTGGTTTGCCCAGAAGCCGACGGCGAGTCCGGCGAGATAGGCGGCGCCTCGCGCCGTCGTCTCCGCCACCGTCGGGCGCACGACCGGCACGGCAAGCACGTCGGCCTGCATCTGCATCAGCAGGTTGTTCGCGCTGGCCCCGCCGTCCACGCGCAGCTCGCGCAGGCGAATGCCGGCATCCGCCTCCATCGCCTGGAGCACATCCATCACCTGCAGCGCGATCCCCTCGAGCGCGGCGCGCGCAATGTGCGCGCTCGTGGCGCCGCGCGTGAGACCGACAAGGGCGCCTCGCGCATACGGATCCCAGTGCGGCGCTCCGAGCCCGGCGAAGGCGGGGACCAGATAGACCCCGTGCGTGTCGGTGACCGAGGCCGCCAGCGCCTCGACCTCCGCCGCCGACCGGATGATGCCCAGTCCGTCGCGCAGCCATTGCACCACCGCGCCGGCAATGAAGATGCTTCCCTCCAGTGCGTACTCGGTGCGCGCACCAATCCGCCACGCGACGGTGGTGAGCAGATTCCGCTTCGACGCGATGGGCTCGGCGCCGGTGTGCATCAGCAGAAAGCAGCCGGTGCCATACGTGTTCTTCACCATCCCCGGGCGCGTGCAGACCTGTCCGAACAGCGCGGCCTGCTGATCGCCGGCGATGCCGGCGATGGGGATGGATCCGCCGAGCAGGGTGGTGTGGCCATAGATCTCGCTCGATGAGCGCACCGCGGGGAGCATTGCACGCGGCACCCCGAACAACTTGAGCAAGCCATCATCCCAGTCACCGCGCCGGATGTCGTACAGCATCGTGCGCGAGGCATTGCTTGCGTCGGTGGCGTGCACCGCTCCACCGGTCAACTTCCAGAGCAGCCACGAGTCCACGGTGCCAACGGCGAGCGCACCGGCCGCCGCGCGGGCGCGCGCGCCGGGGACGTGACGCAGGATCCACTGCAGCTTCGTCGCCGAGAAGTACGCATCCACCACCAGGCCGGTCTTGCGCCGAATCATGCGGTCCAGGCGCTGCCGCCGGAGCGCGTCGCATTGCGGCGCCGTGCGGCGGTCCTGCCAGACGATCGCGTTGCAGATTGGCTGGCCCGTCTCGCGATCCCAGACAACCGTGGTTTCGCGCTGGTTGGTGATGCCAATGCCGGCGATATCCGACGCGGCACACCCGGCCTTCTGCATCACCTCGACCGCGACCCCGAGCTGCGTGGCCCAGATGTCATTGGGGTCGTGCTCGACCCAGCCCGGCTTGGGAAAGTGCTGCGGAAATTCCTTCTGCGCGACCGCCACGACGCTGCCGGCGCGGTCGAACAGGATGGCGCGCGACGAGGTGGTGCCCTGATCGAGGGCAAGGATGTATGGCATGCAACCTCGGTTGCCGCGCAGCGCGGCGTGCGGGATGTCGCGAATGTACGCGGGGGACGGACACACCGCGACCGCGACAACTTGCGAGGATGGAGTCGGCGAGGGCATGCTTTGGGCTTCGCCCGGCCGTGGTTCCCACGGCGCTCCACCATCTTCGAGGTTCGCCCCATGCGTCGCGTCGCCCTTGCTCTCGTGCTGCTTCCCGCGCTGCGCCTCGGTGCGCAACGGACGCGACCCGCTGATCCATCAGCCGGTCTCATCGCGTCCATTGATGCGCGTGCCGCGCATTACACCGACGTGGAACAGCAGATCTGGCGGTTCGCCGAGGTCGGCTACCAGGAAGTGCAGAGCAGTGCGCTGTTGCAGAAAGAACTGGTCGCGGCGGGATTCGCCGTGAAGTCCGGGGTGGCGGGTATCCCGACGGCCTTTGTGGCAGAGTATGGAAGCGGCAAGCCGGTGATTGGAATTCTCGGCGAGTTCGACGCACTTCCCGGGCTCTCGCAGGACTCCGTGCCGGTGCAGCGCCCGCTCGTTGCCGGCGCCGCTGGCCACGGCTGTGGACACCATCTGCTCGGCACCGCCTCCCTGGCGTCGGCGGTGGCACTCAAGGAGTGGATGATTGCGAACCGCATTCCGGGTACGCTCCGCTTCTACGGCACGCCCGCCGAGGAGGGTGGCGCGGGCAAGGTGTATATGGTGCGTGACGGACTCTTCGATGACGTGGATGCGGTGATTGCCTGGCATCCGGGCGATCGCAACGGAGTGATGGGCATCAGCTCGCTCGCCAACATCTCGGGCAAGTTCCGCTTTCACGGCATCAGCGCGCACGCCGCTGGCGCTCCCGACGTGGGGCGCTCGGCGCTGGATGCCGTGGAGGCCATGGATGCCATGGTCAATCTCATGCGCGAGCACGTGCCGCAGGAGACGCGCATTCACTATGTGATCACCAACGGCGGACGTGCGCCCAACGTGGTCCCCGATTTCGCCGAGGTGTACTACGTGGTGCGGCACCCGGACATGCGCACGCTGGACCAGATCTGGGGACGGGTCACGGACGCGGCCAAGGGCGCGGCGCTGGGCACGGGCACCACATATGACCTCGCGATCACCGGCGCGGTATACAACCTGCTCGTCAACCAGACGCTGGCGAAGGTGCAGCAGCGGGCGCTGGAGCGCGTTGGCGGCTATCGCTACACGGACGCCGAGCGGTCGTTTGCCGAGACGTTGCGCGCGGCGCTGCCGGCGACGTCCGTGCCGCTCGAATCAGTGCAGCAGGTGCAGCCGCTCGCCTTCGCGCCGGGCGCGATGTCGGCCTCGACGGATGTGGGTGACGTGAGCTGGCGGGTGCCGACCGTGCAGATGGACGCGGCAACCTGGGTGCCCGGGACGCCGGCGCACTCATGGCAGGCGGTGGCGGCTGGCGGCATGTCCATTGGCAGCCGGGGAATGCTCGTGGCCGCGAAGACGATGGCCATTACCGGTGCGGAACTCTTCACCAGCCCGGCGACGCTCGCCGCGGCCAAAGCCGAGCTGGATGCGTCGCGCGGGCCAAGTTTTGCGTACCGCACGCGTCTCGGCACGCAGAAACCCGCGCTGGACTATCGCAAGTAACCGGCGCGGTCGCGGCTGTCGTGCGCGGTTGTCTGCGCGGCTGGCACCGCCGCTAACGCTGCGGCGCCCGTCGGTCGTCGCGATCGCTCCGCTCCTGGCGTTCGTCGTCGGTCAGATGGATGCTGAGCGGAAAGAAGACCGCTCGCCGCACGCCCGGGTAGGGTACATCCCAGCCGCGCGCGTCGTGCCACAGTATTTCGTTGAGGGCGCCGGACGGCGCGGCATCGGGTTCCGAGAAGTTCATTCGGCCGCTGGCCAGCGCACCGGCGCGACGCGCCTTCGCGAACGGTCCCGTGATCGCGCCGACCTTCACGTTCACCTCGTCCAGCGGCTGTGAAGGCGTCAATGCGGTGAATGGCCGGTAGTCGGGACGCTCTCCGGCGCCAAGGAAGCTCGCACGCATATCGGTGGCGACGAGGTCAAACATCGAGAGCGCCGGCACGCCGAGCATCAGCTCGATGGTCTTCACCATCGATGGCTGGCTGTAGAACGTGCTGTCCACGGTGCCGCGCCGCGCGAAGGGACTGGCCACCAGCGCCACCGTGCGATGTCCGTCCACGTGGTCGACGCCGTCCTGCGCGTCGTCCTCGACCACCAGGATCGCCATCCGGGGCCAGAAGGAGGAATGGCTGAGCCCCTCGACAACCTTGCCGAGCGCCAAGTCGTTGTCGGCGACGCACGCCTTGGGTACGCACCACCCGGCGCTCGTCCCCATGGTGTGATCGTTGGGCAAGATGACCATCACCAGATTCGGCATCTGCTTCGCGGTCTCCCACTCGCGCAGGTGGTCGAGAATGACCTCGGCCTTCGCCACGTCCGGCACGCCCATCGTCCAGCCGGGATACTCGCGCACAAGCACGCGGTCGAGCGACGGGATGTCACTGCGCGTGTTGTAGAGTGCGCCGAGGCGCCGGCGGAAATGGCCGACGGGGAGCGTGTCGCGTCGCAGCCATTCCGCCAGCACGTCACGCGCCACGCTGGACTTCTCGCTGCGCGGCGACGGCGCGTACTCGCCGAAGACGGTAACGGACTTGCCGAGTCGCTGTGCGGCCTCCCAGAGGAATCCGCCGTTCGAGTAGGCGAGCGGATCCTCCCCTTCGCTCGGGTAACTGCGCCCATAGTAGAGCGGCCAGTACGGATAGTCCGTCTCGTTGGCCTGCGTGAGCCACTGATGCCCGTCGGCGCTGTTGCCGCCGCTGGCAAAGAAATGGTCGAGCGTGACGAATTGTTCGGCGAGTGCGTGGGTGTTGGGCGTCACGTCGCGCCCGTACATCACCAGCGACGGATCGCCCGCGCCGCGGCCGAGCGCGCCGAGCACCTGGTCGTACGTTCGATTCTCGCGGATGATGAAGACGACGTGCTCGATGGGGCTCGGTTCGCCGGGACGTTCGGGGACGGGGCGCGCGGCGACTTCGCGGCGCGGAGCCACGTCGCGTGCCACCTCACGCGAGAGGGTGAGGCGGTTGTTCTGCGCGACGCTGGTGGTATAGCCCTGCCGCTGTGCGGCCGTTGGCACCGCAATGACGTTGACCGAACCGCGGTTGGCGTGCACGTACCCGCCCCGCGCCCCCGGATGTCCCGCGGTCGCGCCGCGTCCTGAGCCAACACCGAGCAGCGTGCCGACGGCGAGCATCGAGCCGTCCGCGCTGACGTCGAGGGACGTCGGGTACCATCCGGTGGGGATCAGTCCGAGCAGCGTGGCCGCCGCGGGATTGCCGTCGCGGACGTCATACATCGCCACGGCGTTGATGCCGCCGAGGGCGACGAAGAGCGTGTGCCCGTCGGGAGAGAGCGCCACCGCCGTGGGGGCTAGCCCGACGAGCCGTTCGTGGAACGGCGTGATGCGCAAGGTGCCCACCGCGACCGCGTCGTGCGTGTCGATGACCGTGATGTCGTCGGAGTTGCCGTTGGCCACATAGAGGCGGCCACGCGGCTCATCCCACGCGAGCCCGGTCGGGTGCAGTCCCGCCGCGATGCTCGCCGTAATCTGGCGCGTGAGCAAATCGACGCGCACCACGCTGCCGCGCTCTGCGATGCCGCGGGCATCCACACGCACGGCTTCGGCGCGCGGGTCGCAACATTGGCGGGCTGCACGGTCGCCGCTCGACGGCTTGGGGCCACCGAAGACGCTCACCCAGCTTGTCGATCCGTCGCCGCTCGTGACACTGGCAACCGGCAACACGCCGAGCGCGACGCCGCCAAGCGGCGAGCCGTCGTCGGCGTCAAAGATGGCGAGATGATCGTTGGCCGGGAGCGGGACGACGACGGGGCGGTGCCCCGCGGCGTTGCGGCGTTTGGCGACCGACGGCGCGCCGGCGAGATAGTCGCCGATCGAATCGGAGCGGAACGCCACTGCCGACGCCGACGGCGTCGAGTCGGTCGCAGGCCTGACACTCGTGGTGCGAAAGGCGCGCAGTTGGGCGATGACGCGCGCCCCCGGTCGTTCCGCTTCTCCCGGCAGGCGGTTCGGGGACGGGAGGCGGCCGATGCTGGTGACGAACGCCTGGTTGGTGACCGGATCGAACGCGACGCCCTGCACGCCGGCGCGTCCGTCGTACGCGCCGTGCGCCACCACGCGGTTGGTGATCCAGTTCAGCTGGTACGCACCGCCGGGCGCGGCAACCCACAGCGTGCCAGTGCGATCGCCGAAGCGCACGCCGCCGACGCGGCCGGTGAAGACGGACTGGAAGCCGGCGGGCGTCACGCGCTGATCGGTGGCGATGACGCCGGAGTCGGGAACTTCACGACGGGGGAGTGACGGCGCGGCGGCGCGCGCTTGTAGCGCGAGGGCGAGCGGAATGAGCATGCCGAGAATTGAGGCCGAGCGCCGCGGTTCGGGAAGTGCGCGGCTACTCTGGTGCGACAGCGGCCCCGCGGACAGTTTTCGGCATCCTCCATCGATCTCGAGGTCAGGTCATGCGACAGGCTGTGGGGCAGGCGAGGAAAGCGCGCGGTCGCGGCGCGGCGCGGATTGGCGTCGTGGCGGCGATCGTGCTTGTGGCGGCGTGCGGCGGTGCGGGTGAGAAGGCCGCCACCCCGGTGGCCGCGGCGCCCGACACCATCCTTCCGGTTCCCGCGGAATCCCTGCTGACGCAGGATTCCACCTCGCGCTCGATTCTCCGCGGGATGGCACTGCTTGTCGCCACCAAGGACTCGCTCCCCCGGCACGTGGGGAATGAGCTGCACTGCACGTCCTGCCATTTGAACAAGGGGCGAAAGCCGTTCGGCAATCCGCTCGTGGGCGTCACCAACCGCTATCCGTCGCTCTGGGCGCGCACGGGAACGACGGTCACGGTCGAGGATCGCATCAACGACTGCTTCCGCCGGAGCTTGCACGGCACGCCGCTCCCCGCCGGCAGTGCGGAGCTGCGCGACATGGTGGCGTACCTGACCTGGTTGTCCAAGGATCTGCCCTCCGGCCAGCACAAGGGGCTCGGCGTGGATTCCATCCCGCTCATCTCGCCCGACACGATCCGCGGCAAGACACAGTTCGCGATGTACTGCTCGCGATGCCACGGCGCGGAAGGGCAGGGTGGCAAGAACCTCGGGGTGCAGCATCCGGGACCGCCGCTCTGGGGTCCGCACTCCTGGACCATTGGCTCGGGGATGGGGCGCCAGCGCATCGTCTCCGCCTTCGTGCACCATCACATGCCGTTCGATGCCCCCGGGTTTGTGGCCGATTCGATTGCCAACGACGTCGCCGGGTTCATCATTTCGCGGCCGCGCCCGGACTTTCCGGGCAAGGAACTCGATTGGCCGAACGGGGATGCGCCGGACGATGTGCCCTATGCCACCAAGGCGAAGTCCAAGGGAGCGGCGCCGCGACAGTAGCCGCGTCTCGATGCTGACCCACGCGCCCGGCGCTCCAGCGCCGGGCGCGTGGCATTCGCACCGCGCCGGGAGCGTCTCCTGAACCGTGCGTTCCTGTTGTGCGACGGCGAAGGCGCCTATCTTGAAGGCACCATGCGTCGCTCCCCCACTCTCGATCGTCCATGACCGGCAAGCAGCCCAGTGGCCCGCGTCGCCGGCGCCCGCGTCGCGGCAAGGCGCGCAGTGCCTATGCGGCCGCGCCGAAGGTGACGTTGACGTCGCACCCGACCGGCCGTGCGGCGTACAACGACACACGGCAGTGGCTGCTCGAGCAGCACGGCCCCGTGTGCGCGTACTGCGAGCGCGCGGTGCCGGAACGGACCATCACCCTGGATCATGTGACACCGCGGCGCGGGCAGACGGCCTACGACCGGCGCGACAACCTGGTGCTCTGCTGCCGCGCGTGCAACGCGGCCAAGAAGGACCAGGCGATCCTCGCGTTCCTGCTGGGCAACCGCAAGCGCGTCGTGGCGCTCTACAAGTACGGTCAGCACCTCAGTCACCAACTGGTCGAGATGGTGAAGGACCTCCTCCCGCCCGGGGAGCGCCCGCCGCTGCCGTCGGCGCACCGGCGCAAGGGTGCCGCGCGTCGCAAGAGCGCGGCCGAGATCTTCGGCGAGCTCGGATACGGGGCGTCGCCCTATCGCGACGGCTGACACGCCGAGCGTGCTGCCCTTCGCCGACCGACACCGCGCGGGCCGCTCGTGACCGCGTCCACTGACTTCGACTGGATCATCATCGGCTCCGGCTTCGGCGGCAGTGTCTCCGCGTTGCGGTTGAGCGAGAAGGGCTACCGCGTGGCGGTGCTGGAAGCGGGGCGACGCTACGCGGACCACGAGTACGCGGAGAGCAGCTGGCAGCTTCGGCGATGGCTCTGGGCACCGTCACTCGGCCTGCGAGGCATTTTCCGCCTTACGCCATTCCGCGACATCTTCATTGCGAGCGGCACCGCGGTTGGCGGAGGGAGCGCGGTCTACGCCAATACGCTCTATCGGGCCAAGACGGCGTTCTTCGACCACCCGCAGTGGCGGGACCTCGCCGACTGGGCGCGCGAACTGGCGCCGCACTATGCCACCGCCGAGCGGATGCTGGGGGTGCAGACCGTGCCGTTCGACTCCGCGGCGCAGGCGCTGCTCAAGGCCACCGCCGACCATTTCGGCGTGGCCGACACCTTCACCCGCACCCCGGTCGGCGTCTTCTTTGGCGCGGCGGGCGAGGAGGTGCCTGATCCGTACTTTGACGGCGCGGGACCGCCGCGCACCGGGTGTACGCGCTGTGGCAGCTGCATGGTGGGCTGTCGCGAAGGGGCCAAGAACACCCTGCTCAAGAATTATCTCTGGTTTGCGGAGCGGCGTGGCGCGACGATCTTCCCCGAACACGCGGTGGTGGATGTGCGTCCGATCGGTGCCGCCGACGGCGGGGAAGGATACGTCGTCACCACCGAGCGCCCAGGGGCCTGGTTTCGGCGGCAGCGCCGCACCTTCACCGCCCGCGGTGTCGTCTTTGCGGCGGGCGCCCTCGGCACCGGCGAACTGCTGGCGTCGCTCAAGCACGGTGGGTCACTGCCGCGCATCAGCGACCGGCTCGGCGACCTGGTGCGCACGAACAGTGAGTCCATCCTCGCCGTGTCGCTTACCGACGACGCGTCGAAGCCAT
>JAKAJN010000099.1 GCA_021813725.1 bacterium
CTGGCGCACTTCAAGACGGCGGGCGAGGCGCTGGCGAAGCAGTATGACGCCTATCAGCCGTTCCCGGACGTGCACGTGAACGGCCACCAGACGCTCAGCGAGAACATCGCGGACGTGGCCGGACTCGCAGCCGCGTACGACGCATGGAAGGCCTCCCTGGGCGGCACGCCCGCCCCCGCCTACCAGCGGTACACGGGCGAGCAGGAGTTCTTCATCAGCTTTGGGCAGAGCTGGCGGACGAAGACGCGCGAGGAGGCGCTGCGCGCGCAGATCGCGACGGATGGCCACGCCCCCGAGGAGTTCCGTGCCGCATCGGTTCGCAACCTCGACGCCTGGTACGAAGCGTTCCCGTCCATCAAGGCGGGGCAAAAACTGTACTTGGAGGCGAAGGACCGCGTGAAAGTTTGGTGAACGCGGCGCGGCGCGGTCGCGTCAGTACTTGTAGACGAAGGACAGCACCGTCGAGAGGTCGCTCTTGTCGATGAGGGCGGTCGGCGGTGTGGTGCGGTATGTATTGAGCACCTCGACCTTCATCTGGGTATGGCCGGTCACCGACGCCGCCAGCCCGACGCTGCTCGTGTAGAGCCCGTTGGTGACGTCGGTGGCCACGACATTGCCCGCGAAGCCGTGCGTGAGCGAGGCCGTCTTGGAGAGTGCGCGGGTGAAGCGTTCGCCGAACGCCACGGCAGAGTGCTGCTTGACCGGCTTGCCCGGCGTCTGCTCCCACGAGGCGCCAGCGCTGGCGTCCACCGAAAAGCTCCCCGCGCCCGAGTTGACGAACTTGTAGCTCAGTCCCGCCGTGGGAGCGAAGAAGTAATTGATGGATTTGAACGGATCGCGCAGGTAGGCGGCCTGTCCAAAGACGTACGACTTGTTCGCGAAGCGCAGTTCCATGCGCGCGTTGGCGACGTTGTTCTCGGCGCTGACCTGGCCGTTCTTCTTGCCGCGGATCATCAGGCCATCGGCGGAGACGATGAAGCCCGTCTGTTGATCGCGCTTGGCCTTGAACGAGAGGTTCCAGTTGGAGGTGTTCGTGTTGCCGCTGGTGACGGCGAGACCGGCGCCGAACGACCCGGACCACTTCGGTGGCGGGGTGGTGGCATCCTGCGCCGCGGCGGCGCGGGCAGCGAGCAGCAGAAGCGGGACAGCGGCGATAGGGCGCACGGGCGGAGCGGCTTGGGGAATGGAGACGGCGAAATTTACCGTGCGCACCGCCCGATGTGGCAGGGGAGGGGACGGCGATGCATACTGATCCGCCATGCGCGGTCCCCGACCGCGGTCGCGCGCGTGTCGCGCGCGTGTCGCGCTCATTACTCAACGCCGAGTTCCTGATGCGTCCCCTCGCCCTCCTGCTTGCCTTCATTCCCTCCGCGCTCGTCGCCCAGTCGGCCTCGCTGACGTACCGTCTGGGCAAGGACACCGTGGCCATCGAGCAGTACACGCGCACCCCGGCCGGGATTTCGGGGGAGATGGTGCAGCGGAGTGGACCCGCGGTGTCGCGCCTCGCCTACACGATGACGCTGGGCACGAATGGACGGCCGACGGTCGCGACGTTGCGGCGCCTGCAGGCCGATGGCACACCGGCGCCCGGGCCGGTGAGCGAGTACCGATTCACGCTTGGCGTCGATTCGGTAGTGCGCGAACTCGTCTTCGCCGACAGCGTGCAACGGCGCGCCTTTGCGGCGAAGGGAGCGATGGTGAGTTGGCCGACCTTCGTGTATGGGCCCACCGAGGTGCTCTCGGCGCTCCGCGCGAGCGGCGCGGTGGATTCCATTCCGGCAATCGGGCCAACGGGCAACCTCGGATTCACCGGCTTCGCGAGCATGAGTGGCGACTCGGTGCGCCTGCGCGGCGGTTTCTATCCGATGGTGCTGCGATTCGACGCCAGCAACCGGCTGCAGGTGGTGGACGGCAGCACCACGACGAACAAGGTGGTGGGGACGCGCGGGGCCGGCGGGATGGACATGACTGCGCTCGCCAAGGCGCTCAAGCCCACGGGCACACTGTCGGGACGCGAGGACGTGCGAGCCGGGTTTGGCGCCGGCGGGATGGTGCTGGTGGACTACGGGCGGCCCTCGGTGCGCGAGCGGACGGTCTGGGGCGGTACGCTGGTGCCGTTCGATTCCATCTGGCGTGCGGGGGCGAATGACGCCACGCACCTGTTCACCACGCGCACGCTCACCTTTGGCAGTATGGTGCTCGCCCCCGGGATGTATACGCTGTGGGTGCAGCACACGCGCGGCGGCACCTTCCTGATCGTCAACCGTCAGACGGGGCAGTGGGGAACCGCGTACGACGCGGCGCAGGACATCGGACGGGTGGAGATGACGTCGGCGGCCGCTTCGTCCTTTGTGGAGACCTTCACGATCGCCGTGCGGGGGCTGGGGCCGACGCGTGGTGCGCTCGAGTTCTCGTGGGGCGACCGTGTCCTCACCGCGCCGTTCACCGTCGGTGCGGCGCGATGATCGTCTGAGGGCGCGCCGTGGGGCCGGGCGCGCCCGTGGGGCCGCCCGGAGGGCGGCGGTGGGCGCTTGTCCCCGTAGTTAGCTTTCAGGGTCCCTCGCCCGTCGCCACCACCCCGCCGAAGGCAGCGCACTCCGATGCACGCACTCCTTGTGGCGGCCTTTCTCGCGAAGGCCGCCGTTCAGCCGGCAACGCCCGATTCCCTCTCGCCCGTCCGGCGCGCCGGTCCGGTCGTCACCGCCGTCCGCGCCACGTCCGCCATTGCGGTGGATGGCCGCCTGGACGAATCCGCCTGGCAGGATGCGCCCGTCGCGGACCGATTCGTACAGAGTGAGCCGTCCACCGGTGCCGACGCGACCGAACGCACCGAAGTGCGGGTGCTGTACGACGCCAACACGCTCTACATCGGCGCGTATCTGCACGACCGCGAGCCGCAGAAGCTGGTGGTCAACGACATCAGGAAGGACTTCAAGGAAGAGGATCAGGACGACTTCGAGGTCATCCTCGACACGTTCCACGACCGTCGGAACGGCTATGTCTTTCTGACGAACGTCGAGGGAGCGCGCGCCGACCGCCAGGTGGCCAACGAAGGGCGCGAGATCAACACGAATTGGGATGCCGTGTGGACGGTGAAGACGCGCCGGCTGGCCGACGGCTGGGTGGCCGAGATGGCGATCCCGTTCCGCGCGCTGCGCTTCGAGGCGGGCGCCGGCCAGACGTGGGGGATCAACTTCTCGCGTCGCATCCGCCGCAAGAACGAGGTGGATTTCTGGGCCCCCATTCCGCGCGAATACGCGCTGACGCGACTGTCGCTCGCCGGCACGCTCGACGGGGTGCACCCCGAGGGAGCGTCGCGCGACCTGCGCATCAAGCCGTATGCGCTCGCCCGGACGGTGCGTCCGACGGGCGGAGCCGAGTTCGGCAGCTCGGGTGACGCGGGGCTCGACGTGAAGGCGCGTGTGACGCCGGGGCTCACGCTCGATGCCACGGTGAACCCCGACTTTGCCCAGGTCGAGGCCGACGAGCAGCAGGTGAACCTGACGCAGTTCTCGCAGTTCTTCCCGGAGAAGCGCGAGTTCTTCCTCGAGAACTCGGGGGTCTTCTACGTCGGCGATGCAGCGCGCAACAACCGCGTGCAGGCCCCGCCGACGCCGGACGAAGACCTGCTGCTCTTCTTCAGCCGGCGCATCGGGCTCACGAGCAACGGAACGCCGATCACGATTCCGGGCGGCGTGCGTCTCACGGGGCGCGCGGGGGCCTACGGTATCGGGGCCATGGCGATGCGCGCCGATGCGCTCCCCGGCGTGCCGGCGAGCACCTACTCGACGCTCCGCCTGCGCCGCAACCTCGGCAACGGCTCAGACGTCGGCGTCATCGCGATGGGGCGCGAGGGATCGGGCAACGGCAACTGGAACCGTGTCGGCGGGCTCGATGCGAACATCCGCTTCCGCGGTGTCGTGGACTGGAACTCGTTCGCCGTGATGACGCGCACGCCGGGAAAGACGGGCGGCCAGTACAGCTGGCGTTCGTCGCTGAACTACGAGGGACGTTTCTTTCACGGCAAGGCGGCCACGCTCGTCCTCGGCGACGGATTTCAGGACGACCTCGGCTACTACAAGCGCACCGCCGTGCGGAAGTGGTCTCTCGACACCGGCCTACGTCCGCGATCCGCCTGGCTGCGCGCGCATGGCGTGCGCGAGGTGCACCCGCACATCACCTGGAACTACTACGAGTCGCTCGACGGGCGCACCATCGGCAAGAACCTGCACAGCGGCAACACCTTCTTCTTCAACAGCGGCGCGTTCACCGAGCTTTCCGTCAACCCGCGGTACGAGTACATCACGACACCGTTTCGCCTCAATCGCGCCAACCCGAATGCGGCGCCCATCGCGGCGGGCGGCTATGCGTGGACCGAGTGGATGCTGAAGTGGAACACGGACCTCAGCCGTCCGGTGGCGCTGCAGCTCACGGGCACCACCGGCGGGCTCTGGACCGGTCACCAGAAGTCCGCCCACGCCACCGTGACCCTGCGTCCCACGTATCGCTTCAAGATGCAGGCGGGCGTGCAGCAGTCGCGCATCACGCTCGACCGGCCGGTGGAGGCGTTCGACGTGACGCTCCTCACGGGGCGCACGAACTACTCGTTCACGACGAACATGTTCCTCGACGCGCTGGCGCAGTTCGATCCGCACAGCCACTTGTTCAACGCCAACGTGCGCTTCAACGTCATCCACCATCCGTTGAGCGACCTGTTCATCGTCTACAATGAACAGCGTATCACGACGCCCGACACGCACGTAGCGCCGGGACGCAGTCTCATCGTGAAGTTCACGCAGATGTTCGCGTTGTAGCGAGGGCCTGCCGGAGGGTGCAGCGGATGCCAACGATTTCCTCCCGCCTCCCGGCCGTCGGCACCACGATCTTCACCGTGATGTCGCAGCTCGCGACGGACACGGGCGCCGTCAACCTCGGCCAGGGCTTCCCGGACTTCGGCATTCCCGACGCGCTGGCGGAGTTGCTGGCGCGCGCCGTGCGCGATGGACGCAACCAGTACGCGCCGATGGCCGGGCTCCTGCCGCTGCGCGAGGCGATCGCCGAGAAGACGGCGGCGCGGTGTGGCACGCGCGTGGACCCCGCCGCCGAGATCACCGTCACCAGCGGTGCCACCGAGGCGATCTTCAACGCCATCCTCGCCGTCCTGCACCCCGACGACGAGGCGATCGTACTCGATCCGAGCTACGACAGTTACGAGCCCGGCATCCAGCTCGCCGGCGGCCGGTGCGTGCACGTACCGTTGCGCTCGTCGGACTTCTCCGTGGACTGGGCACGCGTGCGGGCTGCCGTCACGCCGCGCACGCGACTCATCATCGTCAACACGCCGCATAACCCGTCGGGTGCTGTCTGGCAGGCCACTGACGTCGCACAACTCGCCGCGCTCGCCGAGGCGCACGACCTGTTCGTCATCGCCGACGAGGTGTACGAACACATCGTCTTCGACGGCCGCCGGCATGAGAGCGTGCTGCACTCGCCGGCACTTGCCTCGCGCTCGTTCGTGATCTCGAGCTTCGGCAAGACGTACCACTGCACGGGCTGGAAAGTGGGGTACTGCATCGCTCCGCCGGCGCTCACTGCCGAGTTTCGGAAGGTGCACCAGTACAACACGTTCGCGACCAGCACGCCCGCCCAGTGGGCGTTCTGCGGGATGCTGCGGGCCCACCCGGAGCATCACGCCACGCTTGGCGCCTTCTACGAGCGCAAGCGCGACCGATTCCGCGGGCAGCTCGCGCGCACCCGACTGCGCCCGCTCGCCGTCGGGGGGAGCTATTTTCAACTCGTGGACTACTCCGCCATCTCGGATCTGGGCGACGAGGCATTCGCGCGCTGGCTGTGCACCACGCACGGCGTGGCCTCCATTCCGCTCTCGCCGTTCTACGCCGCGCCACCGGCGGGGCAGCGTATCGTCCGGCTCTGTTTCGCGAAGGAGGATGACACGCTCGACGCCGCCATCGCGCGACTGGAGATCGTATGACCGCTCCCGACCTGCGGGTGACACTGGTCCAGCCCGACACCGTCTGGCTGGACCCGGTCGCCAATCGCGAGCAGCTCGCGGTTCTCGTGCGCGCACAGCCCGCCACCGATTTGATCGTACTCCCCGAGACGTTCACCACCGGCTTCTCCAACGACGCGGTCGCGCACGCTGAGGCGATGGATGGCGAGAGCGTGGCGTGGATGCGCGCGCTGGCCCGTGAACGCGACGCCGCCGTGGCGGGGAGTGTGCCGATTCGCAGCGGCGAAGCGGTGTACAATCGACTGCTCTTCGTCACGCCGAACGGGGAGATCCGGCACTACGACAAGCGGCACCAGTTTCGGATGGCGCACGAGCAGGACCGGTATGCCGCCGGTCGCGATCGGCTCGTCGTGGAGTGGCGCGGCTGGCGCATCTGCCCGCTGGTCTGCTATGACCTGCGCTTCCCCGTCTTCTCGCGCAACCGCGTGGACCCGGCGCGCGGCGACGATCTGGCGTACGACCTGCTCCTCTACGTGGCCAATTGGCCGGCCGCCCGTCACGAGGCGTGGCGCACGCTGCTCCGCGCGCGGGCGATGGAGAACTCCTGCTACGTGGTCGGAGTGAACCGTGCCGGCGTCGACGGGCACGGGCACGACCACCGCGGCGGGTCGCTCGCCACGGATCCAGTGGGCGTGGCGCTCGCCGACTGCGATGACGCGCCGCAGGTGGCATCGGTGGTGCTTTCGCTCGAACGGCTCCGGGAGTACCGGCGGAAGTTTCCGGCGCACCTCGATGCCGATGCCTTTCGCCTGACTCGTTAGTAGCCGACGCACGGGGACGTCGAAAACCTCGCACCATCGTCGGCCAAACACCCACGCATCCGCAGGCAGTTTCGTGCGCCGTCGCGGCGACGCCAGCGCGTGTGCCAAGTGATGTAGTTAATGACATTGACTGTCAATCAGATGAACTATATCGTGATGGCACCCGAGGCGTGGAGTCGCAATGCCCGCTGCCGTCCGTGCTTCTCTTTCCGCACGCGAGGTGAACCGCCCCTCGTTTCGCGCGCCCGCCGCGCGCCGCGATCCGGAACGCGTCACTCCGGCGCTGCTGGCCGATGTGCGCCGTCACGGCCGGTTTGACGCACACTGCCTCAACTGCGGCAGCTGCGCCGTCGCCTGCGAGCTGAGCGACGAGAGCATCACGCTGCCGCGACGTCCGATTCGCGCCGTGCTGCTCGGATTGAAGCGGTCGACCCGCGAATCGCTCGAACCGTGGGTCTGTCACGACTGCGGTGACTGCGCCATTGCCTGTCCGCAGAAAGCCAATCCGGCCGAGTCCATGCGCACGCTCCGACGCTACCTCACGGGGCAATACGACATCACCGGCCTCTCGCGACGCATCCTGCGCTCGCGCGCCTGGCATCTCGGTGCGCTCGGCGTGGTGTTCGCCATCGTCCTCGCCCTGCTCGTCGTGTACCATCTGCACTGGGGCGAGCTGACGATGACGGACTTCGTCTCGACCGCGCTGCCGATGGAGCACATGTTCCCGAAGATCCGCTACTTCACCTGGATCGTCTACGGCATTCCGCTCGTTTTCCTGACCCTGCACGCCCTGCGCATGCAGCGTATGACGATGGGGCGCTCCGGCGTGCCGCTCCGGCACTATGCCATGGAAGCGTGGACGATCTTCGTGCAGGTCGTCACGCAGAAGCGGATGCGCCAGTGCCCGGCGGAACAGCGCAAGTTGCGCGCGCTCGAACTGTTCCGCGAGGAAGGCCGCGAGGCGGGGGTGCGCCTCGTGCCCCGACGCTGGCTGAAGCACTGGCTGATGGCCGCCGGCACGATGGCGATGATCGTCATCACGGGGCTCTTCCTCAGTTGGTTCCAGACCGACGCGGTGCACGCGTGGTACCATCCGCAGCGCGCGCTGGGGTACCTGGCTAGCGCGTGCATCTTATGGGCCACCACCGACATCCTGGTGCGCCGCGTGCGGACGCCGCGCGCCGAGCGCCGGCCCAACGCGCTCGCCATGCCGCTGCTGCTCTGGCTCACGGTGGTGAGCGGACTCGCGGTGCACGTGGTGCGCATGCTCGGTCTCGAACTGACCACGCACTATGCGTACGCCGTGCACCTGCTGATCACGGTGCCCATGCTCGTCGTGGAACTGCCGTTCGGCGAGTGGGCGCACATGATCGACCGCCCGCTCGCCCTGTACTTCCACGCGGTGCGCCTGCGCGCCGCGGCGGAACTTCCCCCGGAGGCGGGCCTCGCGCCCGCTCACGTCCCATGATCGCGCCGCGCACGCAACCGGTCGGCGCTGCCCTCGTCGTGGGCGGCGGCATCGGCGGCATCCAGGCAGCGCTCGACCTGGCGAGCGCCGGCATCAAGGTCTACCTCGTGGAACAGCAGTCGGGTGTCGGCGGCGTGATGGCCGAGCTCGACAAGACCTTCCCCACCAACGACTGCGCGATGTGCACGATGGCCCCGCGCCTGGCCGAGCTGGCCCGGCACAAGGACATCGAGATCATCACGCTGGCCGACGTCGAGCAGGTCGCGGGCGACGCCGGCGAGTTCGACGTCACGGTGCGCAAGCGCGCGCGTTTCGTGGACGAATCGAAATGCACCGGGTGCGCACAGTGCGCCGCGGTCTGCCCCGTGTCGCTGCCGTCGGAGTTCGACCACGGCCTCACCACGCGACGGGCCATCTACCGACCGTATCCGCAGGTCGTGCCCAACGTCTTCGCCATCTCGCGGCGCGGCGTGTCGCCGTGCCAGGCGGCGTGCCCCATCCATCAAGGCGCGCAGGGCTACGTGACCCTCATCGCGCAGGGGCGCGACGAGGAGGCGCTGCAGGTGATCCTGCGCGACAATCCGTTGCCGTCCATCTGCGGACGGGTGTGCACGCATCCGTGCATGACCGCGTGCACGCGCTGCGCGGTGGACGACGCGGTGAACGTGCCCGCACTGAAGCGCTTCGTGACGGATCGCTTTCCGGACTACGAGTTGCCTCGACTGACGGTACCCGAACGCGCGGAGACGGTGGGCATCGTTGGCGCGGGGCCGGCAGGGCTGATGTGCGCCTGGCAGCTGCGTCAAAAGGGATACCGGCCGGTCATCTATGAATCGCTGCCGGTGGCCGGTGGCATGCTGGCGGCCGGCATTCCGTCGTTCCGCCTGCCGCGTGAAGTATTGGCGGCAGAGATCGAGCGGCTCCGTAAGGCGGGCATCGAGATGCGCCTGAACACGCGCATCGGTCGCGACATGTCACTCGAGGACTTGCGCGCGCGACATGCGGCGGTCTTCCTCGCCATTGGCGCGCACGTGGAGCGCGCACCGGGCGTGCCGGGCGAGGGTCTCGCCGGCGTACTCGGCGGCGTGGAATTCCTGCGG